>NZ_JAAHFV010000047.1:0-29240 GCF_010672755.1 Moorena sp. SIO1F2 | reverse complement strand
TTAAGGTTTAAATATTTATTTATAGCATTAACTTTTTGAGTAATTGGCTCTTATATAGGAATTCTATATCCCATAAGGTATAAATTGATCCCCCTAAATCCCCCTTAATAAGGGGGACTTTGAGGTGGCAAAGCTTACCTCATAACTGCGAGAAACGCTATATAAAAATCCATGTAGGAATTGTCATAATTTTTGATGGCATATTCCCGTCTTAATGCAGTCGCTCATGGGGGAAACCACGGCAAAGCACGACTGGGGGAAACCCCCTTTGGCCGCTTAGGTGCGCTTGACCCGTAATTTAATTCGCCACGGGTTCCTACTCCCTGCTCCCTACTCCCTGCTCCCTACTCCCTGTTCCCTATTCCCTGTTCCCTGTTCCCTTTGCTATATGAATTTCAATGACGAGTTTGAGCTTCTGCTACGTGCTCGCTATCCTTTGTTATATATTCCCACTCTAGAAGAAGAGCGAGTAGAAACAGCGATCAAGCAATCCGCTAAACGTTTGGGTAATCGTGGTGTCTATATCTGGGATTTTGTAGATGGTTACCAGGGAAACCCTAATGATATCGGCTTTGGACGCCGCAATCCCTTACAAGCTTTAGAATTTGTAGATAAAATTGGCGAAAGTGCTGCTGCCATCTTTGTATTAAGAGATTTTCACCGATTCTTAGAAGATGTATCAGTTGCTCGTAAACTCAGAAATCTGGCACGTACCCTCAAATCCCAGCCTAAGAATATAGTTATCGTTACTCCCCAAGTGTCGGTTCCCTCAGATTTAACCGAAGTGCTGACAGTGCTGGAATTCCCCTTACCAACGGCATCGGAAATTAAAGCTGAGGTGAAACGTTTGTTGGGGGCAACGGGTCAAAATCTGACTGAAAAAATCATTGATGAGCTGGTGCGCTCGGCTCTTGGTCTTTCCTTAGAAAGAATTCGTCGGGTCCTAGCTCGTGGGATTGCCTCTAATAATGCCATCCAACCTTCAGATGTGGAACTAATTTTAGAAGAAAAGCGTCAATCCATTAGGCAAACCCAGATCCTAGAGTTCTACCCAACCCAAGAAAAAATTTCCGACATCGGTGGCTTAGACAACCTCAAAGACTGGCTACTGCGACGAGGTGGAGCATTTACAGAACAGGCCCGACAATACGGCTTACCCCATCCTCGTGGTTTACTATTAGTGGGGATTCAAGGAACTGGGAAATCGTTAACTGCAAAAGCGATCGCAAACCACTGGCACCTACCCCTGCTACGTTTAGATGTCGGTCGTCTATTTGGTGGCTTAGTAGGGGAATCAGAATCCCGTACTCGGCAGATGATTCAGCTAGCCGAAGCTCTCGCTCCCTGCATCCTCTGGATTGATGAAATTGACAAAGCCTTCTCTGGTCTATCCTCTAAAGGGGATGCAGGCACAACCAGTCGTGTCTTTGGTACCTTTATTAGCTGGTTAGCTGAGAAGAAATCCCCAGTATTTGTGGTAGCTACTGCCAACAATATCCAAGCCTTACCCCCAGAAATGCTCCGCAAGGGTCGATTTGACGAAATCTTTTTTGTTGGTTTGCCCAACCAGGAAGAACGTCGTGCTATTTTCGATCTACACCTATCCCGGCTGCGACCTCATAATCTTAAGAGTTACGCTTTAGACCGATTAGCCTACGAAACCCCTGATTTTTCTGGGGCAGAAATTGAGCAGACCCTGATCGAAGCCATGCACATCGGCTTTAGCCAAAACCGAGACTTCACTACAGATGATATTCTCGAAGCCGCTAGCCAAATTATCCCCTTAGCACGGACAGCCCAAGAGCAAATCCAATTCTTACAGGATTGGGCAGCTGCCGGAAAAGCTCGTATGGCTTCTCGCAATACTCCCTTAAATGATCGCATTCAGCGCCAACTCCAGTAATTAATTATATATAGCAGTTCTCAATTGGGTCAGAGACTTCATCCTGGGTTAATTGGAGTCGGGAGTCGGGAGTAGGGAGTAGGGAGTAGGGAGTAGGGAGTAGGGAGTAGGGAGTAGGGAGTAGGGAGTAGGGCTAATACAATTGACTTGACCTGATAAGTATGATCGACGCTATCGATTAATGTCAACTAGATTAATTGAGAATTTTATCATTAACTGTTGCTAGAACAATCTGTTAACCTTGGCCAATAGGCCACGCTACGCGTTCAACCTGTTAACCTTGGCCAAAAGGCCACGCTACGCGAACAACCTTCAACCTTCAACCTTCAACCTGTTAACCTTGGCCAAAAGGCCACGCTACGCGAACAACCTGTTAACCTTGGCCAAAAGGCCACGCTACGCGAACAACCTTTCAACCTTCAACCTAACCACCTCCAACCTTAAACTTTTCAACCTTTCAACCTTCAACCTTTATCTTTAATAGCTTCCCATGAGTCTGTCCAAGATAGCTCAGTTTATCATTGGTTTTATTCTCGGCATTGCCATCTTAACAGGTGCTGCTGTTGGTACAGTATATTACTTCTTTACTAAACTAGCAGCTGAGCCTGAAAAACCTGTCTTTGCTGAGGAGCGACCCAAGACCTCACCATCACCAAAAGCTCAGCCCACCAGTTCATCTGGGGAGTCTAAACCAGCAACTACTCCCAAACCCATTCCTAGTCCTAGTCCTTTACCAAAACTAGAACCGGGTGCTTATCGAGCCAGTGTTACCTGGCCACAGGGGTTGATTCTGAGGGACTCCCCTAGCCTGAACGCTCAACGCATTGGTGGTATTGGCTACAATCAGACCCTGATCATCCTCGGATACAGTGATGATAAGCGATGGCAGAGAGTACGCTTGCCTGGTAGTGACCAAAAAGGTTGGGTTAAAGCAGGTAATGTCAAAAAAATAGACTAATCAATAGATTAATAGTTTGGAGCAACAGTCCACACTTAACAAGTCTGGTTATTGTTAAGAAAATTAGCTAAATATTAATCTTGATTGCGATATTGCCGATCTAGCTTTAACGCCAGAATCCAGAATGATAAGGTTATGAAACTAACTTTTAACACCACCAAAAAAGTTAAATTTCTACCTAACTGAATTTCTGGCTAACAGGTTTATGTACAATAAAAATACAAATAAAGATCTTTTGGGTGCTGCTGTGACTGCTGCTTTGGGTGCAGGGATTGTCACTTCCTTTGCTGTCAGCCAAGGTCAACACCCAATGATTGCTATAGGAATTACTGCTATGGCTGGCTTAGTTGGTGCCTTGTTACATCAGGCTGACTTGGTATAAATAAAAGTCCTATAATAAGTAATTAACAACTTGCTAATTCAGTAGTGGGCTAATTGGAACAAACCACAAGATTCTGATCACCGTTACGAGGAAACCCGTTAGACATCCATCCATTAACAGGATACGTTATTCTTGCCCACTCGCGCCCTCGGAAGTCCTTAACAAATTGCTCTTGAGGCGGACGGTTGACCAGTGTTACTTCCACTCCATAGGAGACAAGACCCAGTCGGGAAGAGTTAATATCCGGTTGTCTACGGACAGCTATACCATCATTACCTTTATATATAACTTCGCGACAGAGAGATTGTCTTTGATTAGTGCTTACTCTTAATGTCTGCTGACAGAACTTGAGATCTTTAGCTCGGACAAATCCAGGAACGGGGGAGTTGATCGCTATCCAACCATTTTTCCTAACCTTGTTTTCGGCCAGAATAACTTCTTCATCAGGCTCTAAGGTTCTGATTGGTTCGATTGATGGCTGTTTGTAGATAAACATTGACTTAGCAGCTTGGCGGCAGAGAGATTGTGTTTGAGTAGGGCGTACTCCTCCTGTCCCCGGACAGAACTTCAGATCTTGGGCTTGGACAAATCCATTAATGGGGAATTTGATCGCGATCCAACCATCTTTGCTAACCTTGTTTTCGGCCAGAATAACTTGTTCATTAAGGTCTAAGGTTCTAATTGGGTTAGAGGTTGATCGCTGTTTGTAGATAAACATTGACTCAGCAGCGGCGCGACATTCACCCATCAATTCCTGAGCCAGTTGAAATTTCCCTTGAGTCTGGGCTTGGGTTGGTGTTGCCGATGGTATGGTGTTGGCGGAATTGGTGCTGGGAATTACGGTAGCCCTAGCGTCTACTCCCCCTAAACTGCTCAAAACTAAAGCTAGCAGGGGGAAAAACGTACTCCAGTGACGAATAGTGGTCATGAGTTAAAACTATTGCGTTATGGTAAAAGAGGAGAATTGCTCTGTTTTGGTAAGAGTCTTGCTCTATAACTACATGCTTTACTATCGGATTACGTAAAATTTCTGAGATTCTCTTGTCCGAAACATTACCAATGGTCTACTGTGATTTGTTAAACTAACGGTAACAGTTTCCTTGGAAGAATCATGGAGACCCTTGCCTATCTTCATCTTGCCTTAAGCGAAGAAGAACTTGCAGATACTCCTGCGGTTTTGACGGAGTCGAATCAAACATTTTTTCAGTGGCTGAAGGAGTATAAGCTAGTTACTCACCATCGGATTTATTTACTGTTGCTAGTTGCCACACTTAGCATTGTGGGGATGGCAGAAGAAGCCCTAGCCCAAAGGGTGCTGCGGGAAGGTCGTAGGGGAGCCGATGTAACAGAGGTTCAGCGTCGTTTACGAGAACTTGGGTATTTCAATCGGCAACCAACTGGCTATTTTGGTTCAATTACTAAAAATGCTGTGATTCGGTTCCAACGAGACAAGGGGCTTCCTGCTGATGGGGAAGTCGGACCACGAACCAGAGCAACACTCTTTCCATCGCAAACCAGAGTAGCACCATCCCGTAGGAATCTTAATCAATCTGGACTCAGACGAGGGTCTCGTGGATCAGCTGTTACTAAACTTCAGCAACAGTTGGCAGATCTGGGGTATTTCAATGCCAACCCAACCGGCTACTTTGGTCTGGCCACAGAAAAATCAGTGATTCGATTTCAAAGATACTATGGTCTCAGGGCCGATGGGGTTGTGGGATCACAAACTAGAACAGCACTATCTAATGCATTATTTACTCAACAAGAATCGTTTGGATTCCTGCCTGGGGAGATGCCTCTTCCTCCTGCTGACTTTAGCAGTGAAGAACCGATAGCATTTGGTACTCCTATCCGTAGCAGTGAACTACGACCAGGCGATCGCGGTCCAGAGGTAAAACGGCTTCAGCAAGCGTTGAGATCTCGGGGGTTTAATCCCGGTCCGGTTGATGGGAGATATGGCGAACAAACTGAGGATGCAGTGTTTAAATTTCAGATACGTAATAATAATCTACTTCCAACCGGGATAGCTGATTTACAAACCCTGCAAGCATTGGGATTTATTGATATAAATCCTGAAACTGAGAAGAATCGCTATGTGGTGGTGATCCCGATTCATAATGATAAAGTACTAAATCAGATCAAGCTAAGTAGTGGAATTATATCAGACGATGATATTATATCTGAGGACAATCGAGGCCGTTATTTTAATGCTGGAGCCTTTTCTAGCCGTAGTGAGGCCGAAAGTCTTTCCTATGAATTGCGATCGCAAGGATTTGATGCCCGGGTAGCCTATTTTTAAGTCAGCTCAAGTCCACTAACAAAGAAATAGATCGGGGTGCTCCCTCAGGTATTTAACCTCAGGTATTTATAAATTCAAGAAATTTTCAATAACTAGAACTCTAGGACAAGGGATAGCTAGGGTGATAGCTAGGATAGGATTGGCAAGAAGCCCACACTTCCCTAATAGGTAAGTTAATAGGTAAGTGTGGGAATATGTCACCAAGGGATTAGCTCAAAGCTTCCAGATAATCCCGAACTCGGTTACGGCGCTTGGGTTGCCGCAACTTTTGTAAAGCCTTAGCTTCAATTTGGCGTACCCGCTCCCGAGATAAATCCAAAGCGCGACCAATCTCAGCTAGAGAGTAAGGTTGGTTATCTCCCAAGCCGAACCGCATCCGAATCACATCCCGTTCACGGTTGGTTAGATCCGCTAGGAGTTGCTGTAAATCCCGTTGTAAGGCTTCTCGCATCAACACTTCTTCTGGAGAGGTTTCCTCAGTTTCGAGTAAATCTCCCAGTTCGGTGTCTCGTTCCTTACCAACTTTAATTTCCAAAGAAACAGAGCGAGGTACTCGTAGTAATACTTCTCGTACCTGAGCCGGAGTCATCTCTAATTCCACAGCAATATCATCAATGGTTGCTGTGCGGCCACGTTCCTGGGAAATCTTCCGTTGGGCTTTTTTGATTTTATTGAGCTTTTCAGTAATGTGAACTGGCAGGCGAATAGTACGGCTTTGAGTAGCGATCGCTCTGGTGATTCCTTGACGGATCCACCAGTAAGCATAGGTGCTAAATCGGTAGCCTTTGGTCGGGTCAAATTTCTCAACCGCTCGCTCTAATCCCAGAGTTCCTTCCTGAATTAAGTCTAGAAGTTCCAAGCCACGGTTTTGATACTTTTTCGCTACTGACACTACCAGACGTAGGTTAGCTTTGATCATGTGTTCCTTAGCTTGGAGCCCTTCAGCTTGTACCTGCTCTAGCTCTTTGAATGTCAGTTCGGCTAACTCTGCCCAACGCAGTTTTCCAGCTGACATACTCGGCTTAAGTTGAGAAACGTCAATTCCTGCAGCCGTTGCCCACCGTTCCAAGGAAGGACGGTGACCTAACTGGGACGCTAGACGATCATGGGTTTCAATCAGGTGGACAAAGCGCTCCATGACTTTATCTTCGGATATAGCCGACTTATTGCGCAGCCGTAGTAGTTTCATGTAGCGCTGAACTTTTTGAGCTTCCGAGACTTCCTCATCTCGCCTCAGTAGACGAACCCGACCAATTTCCTGGAGATATAACCGAACTAGGTCGGTGGTGCGACGGGTGCTATTTTTAGTTAAGCTAGCCGCGTCTGCACCCTCAATCTCCACATCAACTAAGTCATCCACTGATCCTTCCCCATCGTCCCTTGGGCCATTAAGCTCAAAGCTATAGGCAGAAGTCTCGTGATCTAATTCTGTGTCGGCATAGAAAGGAGTGGCTGGCATAATGATCTCTCGATTACAACCAGTGACAACACGGAATTGTGTTTGTCACACTTAGTACTAGAATTCCCACCCATGATGACCGGAGAAACAGTTACTAAAATAAATTTTTTCCGGCAAGACTTACCGGTTATCCCTGGTAGCCCTTATTAGTATCCGTAGCTAACGGTTCACCCGATGTCTCCACCCAACCTTGCCCGTAAGGGCTGAAGGTTTATAGATGGCAAAAGGAACGGGATTTCCTGATTTAAGCTATTGATTTGAGCTATTTTAGAAGTAACTCTATAGGTAAATAGAGACCTTGGTCAAAAGCTGTATTAATCTACAGTGGGCATCATGGCGATTCCAGAAATATTCTCGCTAATTCAAGAAAAAATTTTATTTATGGGTATCAGGGACTAAGCAGTAGGCAAGCTACTTGCGGATATCCTCTGCTCGAATGGGTTTGAAGAAACAACGAACTTATGAATAAGTGCATACACCTAGTTCAAAATTGCCAAATTATTGCCGAATTACCAGAGTTATGAAATATTATTGCCACCCAGCTATGTGGCCAGATTGGCAATGATATTACAAAACTTTATAAAACCTTACAAAAGATTACAATCTATTGATCCAGTCGCTTCAGCTCAAGCAGTGGCATGTCTCTAAAGATTCTATATTTTCAGGATGCCTAATAGACAACAGCAAAATGTCTCAATTTTTGTCTCAGTTTTTTGTCATAGACAACAGCAAAATGTCGCAGTTTTTTGTCTGAGTTTTCCTGTCTGAGTTTTAAAGCAGGCGAGCTTCCGGAGCAGGAGAGCTTTCGCAGTCAGGGAGCAAGGGTAATATCAAGTCAGGTTGAATACCCATAATTAGAGGGAGGGTGGGGAGATGGGAACCCACCCCTAACCCCTCCCAGGAGGGGAATGGGGAGATGGGGAGATGGGGAGATGGGGAGATTTTTATTAAGGGTAATTATCCCGACATGATATAACAACTCAGTCAGGTTCCTTACTCTGGCTTAGTATCTCGTAGCATTAGAGCTTCAACAGCAGCTTGGGGGGTAATCTCCCCTTGGAGCAATCGATGGACTTGATAAGTAATGGGTACTGAAATTTTTTTGAGCTTAGCTCGTTCCATCACAACCTTTGTAGTGTTAACCCCTTCTGCAGTTCCCTCCAAGTTGGCGAGAATATCTGCAAGTTTCTGACCCTGAGCGAGCTGATAACCAACTTGATAATTGCGACTGAGGCTACTACTACAGGTTGCCAGTAAATCTCCTAGTCCCGACAAACCGTAAAATGTTTCTACCTTAGCACCCCAATCTGTACCAATACGAATCATTTCTGTAAGTCCACGGGTTAGTAAAGCTGCTTTGGCATTTGTTCCTAGTTGTAAACCATCACAGGTTCCAGATGCGATCGCCATCACATTTTTCAGGGTACCCCCTAGTTCTACACCGAGGGGGTCTCGATTGGTGTAAACTCTGAAATTTTGCGAAGAAAACGCCTGTTGTAGTATCTGAGTTGCTTTTACATCTGTGCTAGCTACTACTGTAGCGGCTGGGAGTCCTTGTTTAATTTCTTTGGAGAGATTAGGACCTGATAGCACGACTACAGGATTGTTGGGAAATTCAGCTTGCCAAATTTGGGAGGGAGTACGGGTGGTTTGCAAATCTAACCCCTTAGTCGCTGTGACCAATATCACCTCAGGAGATACTGATAACCCTTTTAGCTGTTGCGCTACAGAATTTACCCCCGACATGGAAACAGCAGAAAGGATAATACTGCTAGATTCTATGGCATCTGCTAATTTTGTCTGACTCCGACGGGACCACAAACAAACCTGATGACCGTTTTGAGAGGCTAGGCTATTGAGGGCTGTACCCCAAACACCAGCTCCGATTATAGTTATTTTGGTCATTTGTTATTTGTTATTGCAGTTCTCAATTAGGTGAGGTGCTTTCGCCCTGGGGAGTAGGGAGTAGGGAGTAGGGAGTAGGGGTAAGAACATTGAATTTACCTGATCAGTATAAGAAACGCTTTCTTGGTTAGTTGTTAGTTTCAATTGTTTTGCAACCATGAAAGCGTTCATCGGGGATACCGCTGCATTAATTCTCGAACTTGCTCGGCATGATAGGAACTGCGGGTGAGGGGAGAGGAAACAACTTGCAGGAAACCGAGGGATTCACCATACTCTTTCCAGGTATCAAATTGTTTAGGGGTTATGAATTCAGCAATTTTTAGGTGTTTTTGAGTGGGTTGAAGATACTGACCAATAGTTAAGATGTCGCAGTCTACTTGCCTTAAATCCGCCATGACTTGCCGGACTTCCGCATCAGTTTCTCCTAAACCTACCATTATACCAGATTTGCTGTAAACTGATGGAGCCAAGTTTCGCGTCCGCATCAGTAATTCAAGGGAACGCTGATAATCCCCTTGAGGCCGTACTTTCCGATAGAGTCGGGGTACTGTTTCTGTATTGTGATTGAGGACTTCCGGTTTAGCTTGAAGAATTGTTTCGAGGGCATCCCAGTTCCCGCACAAGTCTGGGATTAAAACCTCAATAGTGGTATGAGGTGAGACCAGGCGAATGGCTTCAATGCACTGTACAAACTGGGAAGCTCCACCATCGGGTAAATCATCCCGGTTGACAGAGGTAATAACCACATGATTTAAACCCATGCGCTGCACGGCTTCTGCTAGCCGTGTGGGTTCAGTGGAGTCAAGGGCTTTGGGTTTTTTCTCAAAGTCAATATCGCAGTAGGGACAAGCACGGGTGCAGGCTGGGCCCATAATTAAAAAGGTGGCAGTACCAGCATTGAAGCACTCACCGATATTCGGACAAGAGGCTTCTTCACAGACAGTATTGAGATCCAAATCTCTTAAGGTTTCTTTAATATTGCCGACACGCTGCCATTGGGGCGCTTTGACTCGCAACCATTCTGGTTTAACTACCACTCTTGGTTATACTCCAACTATATATATATATAAATTTAAGTTACGTTACTTTAATCTTGATCCTAACAAGCTAGGGGCGGATTGCCCCTAAGGCATGATAAAATAGATGAAATCTTAAATTATGACTTTATCGGGATGTAGCGCAGTTTGGTAGCGCACTTCGTTCGGGACGAAGGGGTCGCAGGTTCAAATCCTGTCATCCCGATTGTGCTTGTGCAATAACTTTCAAGGTTAGCTGGTTACAGGTTAGTTTAAGGGTTAGCAGGTTACAGGTTAGCAGGTTACAGGTTACAGGTTAGCAGGTTACAGGTTAGAGTTTATTCAACCTTGGCCAAAAGGCCACGCAATCGCGTTCAACCAGTTGAACCTTCAACCTTCAACCTCTTAAACCTTCAACCTCTTAAACCTTCAACCTTGGCCAAAAGGCCACGCAATCGCGTTCAACCTGCTAAACCTCCAACCTTCAACCTTCAACCTGTTGAACCTTGGCCAAAAGGCCACGCAATCGCGTTCAACATTAAACCTCTGAATAAAGTTCCATCACCTTAGTGATAGGCATTCGCGATCGCACCCCCAAAGTTAAAGGGGAAGTATGTCCTTGATTTAAATGGTCAGTTGCGGCACAGCCAATCATTGCGCCATTATCGGTACAAAACTTCAGGGGAGGGAAAATAACTCGCAAATTATGCTCAGTTGCTGCAGCTTGCAACTGTTGTCTCAATCCACTATTGGCAGCCACCCCACCCCCAACCACAATCGTGTCGAGACCATAGTCGAGAGCACAAGCAATGGTACGCTTGGTAAGCGATCGCACTACGGTTTCCTGAAAGCTGGCAGCAATGTCGGTCACTGGAATTTCTGAGTGTTCCTGCTCGAATTTTTGCACCAACCTTAGCACCGCTGTCTTCAAGCCGCTAAAACTGGAGTCATAGGGATGATAACCACCAGTAGGAAGGGAAATCTTACCTTCTGGCAAGGGAAAGGCTTTGGGGTTGCCCTCTCGTGCTAACTTATCTATAGCTGGTCCTCCGGGATAGCCTAACTTTAATAATCGTGCTACCTTATCAAAGGCTTCACCGGCAGCATCATCACGGGTTGCACCCAGTATTTCATAGCTACCACAGGTTTTGACATAAATTAAGCTAGTGTGACCGCCAGACACCAAGAGACTCAAAAATGGTGGTTCTAGGTCTGGCTGACTGAGATAGGTGGCGTAAATATGACCTTCTAGATGATGGACACCTACAAAGGGCTTGTGGTGGACAATGGCCAGAGTTTTGGCAGCTGTGACCCCCACTAGTAGAGAGCCCACTAAGCCGGGAGCGCAGGTAGCAGCAATTCCATCAATTGCGCCCCAGTCCAGTTGAGCTGCTTCTAGGGCTTGCGCGATCGCATTATTGATGGTTTCTAGATGGCTACGGGATGCTACCTCTGGCACCACACCGCCATACTGCCGATGCATAGGAATTTGGGAAGTAACGATATTGCTACAACATTTACGATTTTTAACAATCGCCACAGCTGTTTCATCACAACTGGTTTCTATTGCTAAAACACAAGCCATTCACCAATGACCTTTATTGAAACACTACTTTTAGTTAATTAAACTTTACTAGATACACGGCTCAGAGTAAGATTGCCTGAGTGTACAAATAATTTGATCTTTTGGTTTGTACAAAAAACTTTTTGTTTCTTAACAAAAGGAGACACTTTCTATGCGACGATTGTTAGCTTTAATTTTTGCCGTCTGTGTGTGGTTTTGCGCCATCAGCCCAGCCTCTGCTTCTTTGGATCATCTCACCCCTTGTAGTGAGTCTGCTGCATTCCAAGCCCGGAAGGCTGAGTTCCTAAACACTACAGCTAACCCCAATTCCGGTGCGAACCGATTTGAGCGGTATTCTCAAGCACTTTGTGGTGATGAGGGATATCCTCACTTGATTGTGGATGGTCGTTTCTCCCATATGGGTGACTTCCTCATTCCTAGCTTACTCTTCCTCTATATCACTGGCTGGATTGGCTGGGCAGGTCGCAGCTATCTACAAGCGATTCAAAAGGGTAAGAACCCAGAAGACAAAGAAGTCATCATTGATGTCCCCTTGGCAGTTAGTAAGATGCTAATGGCTGCCTCATGGCCTTTGTTAGCATTCAAAGAAATCACCACTGGTGAAATGTTTGCTAAAGATGATGAGATTCCTGTCTCACCACGCTAGCAATCATACTTAGACTCGCTCGCGGGAACGCTTTTAGCACTGAAAAGTTAGCTAAAAACTACTGCCGTTCTCGCTAATCAAATTTTCGCGCTTTATAGACAGGGCATTATCTTGATGTGCCAAGATGTCTTGAAATAGTTATCGATTTTAGGAGAATGTTCCATGCAGGATTTAGTTAAGTATTTGTCCCTAGCACCAGTGTTATTGGCTCTTTGGATGACCGTTACGGCTGGAATTTTGATTGAATTTAACCGCTTTTTCCCTGATCTACTTTTCCATCCGTTGTAATTAGGAAGAATGGGTAAAAGATGGAAATAATTCATTCGGTATTGGTAGGTAAGCTAATTAAATATAAGTACCTACTTAGTTCGCTGAATTATTGAAATTTACCCTAAAAAACCTCTTGACAATTTAAAAAAAAATTCAGAGTGCAGAATCCATAATCCAGAAGTAAGGTGGAATATTTCTGAACTATTTCTGAATTATTAAGTTGCTGAATCCTGAATTTAGCAACTAATAATTCTGCATTCTGAATTGATAATTCAGAATTCGGTTGACTTTTTGTAAAATTGTTTGAAATGGCAAATCTGGCACTGCTGAGTGTATCTGACAAAACTGGACTAATCGACTTTGCCCGTCAGCTAGTAGAAGAATTGGAATTTGATTTAATCAGCAGTGGCGGAACGGCTAAAGCCTTGCAATCAGAAGGTTTGCCGGTAACGAAAGTGTCTGATTACACTGGCTTTCCAGAAATTTTGGGTGGCAGGGTGAAAACCCTACATCCACGAATTCATGGTGGAATTTTGGGAAGGCGAGATTTGCCCGAAGATGTGGCAGAAATGGAGACAAACCAGATTCGTCCCATTGATTTGGTGGTGGTGAATCTCTATCCATTTGAACAGACTGTTGCTAAACCGGACGTGAGTTTAGCAGAAGCAATTGAAACTATCGATATCGGTGGTCCAACACTGCTGAGGGCAGCTGCGAAAAACTATGCTCACCTGACAGTGCTGTGTAATCCCAGTCAGTATCAGGATTACTTAGAGGAGTTGCGCCAGAATGGAAATCAACCATCAATCGAATTCCGTCAGGCTTGCGCTATAGAGGTTTTTGGTCATACCGCTGCCTATGACCATGCGATCGCATCCTACCTGATCGGGTACAAAGATCCAGTATCCCTACCAAAACGATTTACTTTGTCTGGACAACAGCGCCAATCTCTACGCTATGGCGAGAATCCCCATCAACCGGCATCGTGGTATCAAACCGGAACAGTTCCCACAGGTTGGGCTGCAGCCACTAAACTTCAGGGTAAGGAACTCAGTTACAACAACCTGGTGGATTTAGAAGCTGCACGGCGGATCATTAATGAATTTACTGACACTCCAGCCGCAGCAATTCTCAAGCACACCAATCCTTGTGGGGTAGCCTTGGCAGAAACCCTATCGCAAGCCTATCAGAAGGCATTCAATGCTGACTCTATTTCTGCCTTCGGTGGAATCGTGGCATTAAATCAACCCATTGATGCTGCTACAGCTGTGGCGTTAAAGAAAACTTTCTTAGAATGTGTAGTCGCACCAGGGTGTGAACCAGAAGCTCAAGAAATTCTCAGTGCTAAGTCGAAGCTAAGGGTGTTGCTATTACCAGACTTACAGACGGGATCAAAGCAAACTGTGAAAGCTATTGCAGGGGGGTTTCTGGTACAAGCTGCGGATGATGCCATGGATAATCCTGAGAATTGGCAAGTGGTAAGCCAAAAGCAACCTACTCCTGACCAAATGGCAGAATTATTATTTGCTTGGAAGGTGTGTAAGCATGTTAAATCCAATGCCATTGTCGTGACACGCGATCGCACAACTTTAGGTGTGGGTGCCGGTCAAATGAATCGGGTAGGTGCAGTCAATATAGCTTTAGAACAGGCTGGGGAAAATAGCAAAAACGCTATCCTTGCTAGTGATGGATTCTTCCCCTTCGATGACTCAGTGCGGACAGCTGCTAAAGCGGGGATTGAGGCAATTGTGCAACCGGGTGGTAGTTTACGAGATCAAGACTCGATTCAGGCAGCAGATGAACTGGGATTAGTAATGGTGATCACCGGTATGCGCCACTTTTTACATTAGTTATGAGTTTTATAGCCTTTCTTATAGCTATGAGGTACACAGGATTTTTTCCCTCTTGCCTCTTACCTGCTCCCTGCTCCCTGCTCCCTGCTCCCTAAAAGCCAGAACTTTGTACCTCATGACTATGATAATTGCTATAGTTATTTTCACATGAGTCATTAGTCATTAGTAAATCTGATCGAAAGCAGTTTCGATCAGATTTACTAATAGATAAAAGGGGGTTAGTAGGTCAGCCCTTAGGGTTTAACTGCAGGATTTTTGGTAAAGGCTAACTGACCATAGCGCTTCCGATATCGAGTAGAACACAAATCAACTTTAGGGGCGCACGGTGTGCGCCCTATTGCTTATGGTCGATTACATCAGACCTAGTTGTTGCAGAATGCCGTTACCAGTCAGCAACTCGGTAGCCAAGCCAATGGCGAAACCAAGCATTGCCAAACGGCCATTCCAAGTTTCAGCAAAGTTGGTGAAACCGAACTTAGATTCTTGCTCTTGAGTCATTGTTATAGATCTCCTAGCTCTTTGTTAGCTTCTGTAATATAAGTTAACCTATTTTGGGGATACTTGCAACATTTATTTATATTTTGATAACCAAAATATGGTATATAATGATACGCTTTGCCTGAAGTACGGATAACTGGAGGCGATGGGGAGATAGGGTTGTTCGCGTAGCGTGGCCTTTTGGCCAAGGTTAACTGGTTGTTCGCGTAGCGTGGCCTTTTGGCCAAGGTTAACTGGTTGTTCGCGTAGCGTGGCCTTTTGGCCAAGGTTAATAGGTTGTTCGCGTAGCGTGGCCTTTTGGCCAAGGTTAATAGGTTGTTCGCGTAGCGTGGCCTTTTGGCCAAGGTTAACTGGTTGTTCGCGTAGCGTGGCCTTTTGGCCAAGGTTAACCGGTTGTTCGCGTAGCGTGGCCTTTTGGCCAAGGTTGAAGGTTCTTGATGGTTGTTAGCGTAGCGTGGCCTTTTGGCCAAAGTTAACCGGTTGTTCGCTTGTGGAGTTCGGTGTAGGGTGGGTTGAACGCGTGCGCGTTCAACCGACTAACCTTCAACCGACTAACCTTCAACCGACTAACCTTCAACCTGCAACCGCAATCAACTAATACCTTTGATTGCTACTTGGTCAGTTAAGATAAATCCCAATATCACTCTGTGCTACTGACCATGAACTCCCCACGTTTCCTGATCCTGCAACTGCTGATGACTACGGTAGTAGCCTGTAGTTCAACCAGTACCTCAACTCAAGCACCTGCTGCACCGATTGTACAAAAGTCGTCGTCTGAGGAATCTCCCCAAATTGCTCAGGCACCTGCACAAACAAATGTTTTATCCACAAAAACCCTAATCGATACGAAACCCCTGATACCCCAACCGATTCAAATTACCCTGAATGATTTACCCCAACCCTTTGCTACTACTAGCGCCTCTCGACCTCCAAATGTGGTAGCAGTACCATCCAACCCAAGCCTAAAAGTACCAGCGGGTTTCCAAGTTAACGTATTTGCTGATGGGTTAGACCGTCCCCGCTGGCTAGCACTTACTCCCACTGGGGATATCTTGGTCACAGAAACTCGGGCAAATCGTATTCGTTTATTGCGCGATCGCAATGGTGATGGAGTTGCTGATGTCAAAAAAACCTTTGCTAATGCCAGTAATGGGTTAAATATTCCCTTTGGCATGGCGTTTGCTGATCAATACTTCTTCTTGGGCAACACTAATGCTGTACTCCGGTTTCCCTACACTAAAGGTCAAGACCAACTCACTGGCAAAGGTCAAAAAATTGCTGACCTTCCTGGCGGTGGCTACAACCAGCATTGGACGCGCAATGTGGTAGTGTCTCCCAACCTAAACAAAATCTACGTCTCGATTGGTTCACGGTCTAATGTCGATAGGGAACCCTTACCCCGAGCATCGGTACAGGTGATGAACCTCGACGGGTCAAACCAAAAGACCTTTGCCTATGGTTTACGTAATCCTGTCGGCCTAGACTTTCACCCAATTACTGGTGAACTTTACACTACCGTCAATGAACGAGATCTGATCGGAGATGACCTAGTTCCTGATTACTTCACGCGCATTCGCCAAGGGGAATTCTATGGTTGGCCCTATGCCTATTTAGCCCCCCATCTCATCGATCCCCGTCAAACCACCAATGGTCAAAGCATTAAACCTGAACTGGTTGCCCAAACCCGAACTCCCGATGTTTTATTCCAATCGCACTCAGCAGCACTAGGATTACAATTTTATGATGGACAGACCTTTCCAGAAAAGTATCGTAACGGTGCCTTTGTAGCGTTTCGTGGCTCTTGGAATCGTAACCGAGGCACCGGTTACAAGGTTGTCTTTGTTCCCTTTAAAACTGATAGACGACCATTAGGCTACTATGAAGATTTTCTGACTGGTTTTCTGATCGATTCCTCAGGACCAACCACCTGGGGACGTCCAGTTGGGTTGCTGGTGCTAAAAGATGGCAGTCTGCTCGTCACAGAAGAAGCCAACAACCGCATTTACCGGATCCAATACCGCAATAGTGACCCGTGAAGTCCCCTCGACTAAGCCAAAGGTGTAATCAGTGCTTCCTTTGTCGTTCCCTATGGCCTTAATGCACCCTTACTACAGGGTTAAGATAGCGTCTCTGGCTCAAATGAACCTTGATCAGCGACAACAACCAAGATGGATGTCTCTACGAAAGCTGAACCCAGGTAGGAATCCAACTGACCCAGACTGATTTATGATTGACATTAACCCTTGGTTTTCGGTCTAGCATGACTTTGCTTAAGTCTAATTTTTTTAAGAATATCTTATTTATTACAACTTGATTATCACAACAATTTTTTAACTGGCAATTCATCCTCTACTAACCGCACTTAGTGTAGATTGGGGAATGTTTACCGAATCTTATTAAACCTGGCTTGGTACTAATAACTAATGACTAATGACAAGTCTTTGTAAAGATATTTAGGAAAACTTAATATCAAACAAAAAACAGTAATGTGCCATGCTAAGGTGTTGTTCGGGAAACCCACCTAATCCCTTTCACGTTTATGCAATCGCCAAATTCCCTACGTCGGACAAAGATTGTCGCCACAATTGGCCCTGCGAGCAATAGCCCAGATGTTCTCAAGGCACTAATTCAAGCTGGTGCCACCACTTTACGACTTAACTTTTCCCATGGCACCCACGAAGACCATCAGCGCAATATTCGCCTGATCCGCCAGACGGCCTTTGAACTCAATCAGCCTGTAGCGATCCTGCAAGACTTGCAAGGACCGAAAATTCGCTTGGGGCGGTTTGAAAACGGTTCCATTGTTGTCAACAATGGCGATCGCTTCACCTTAACCAGCAAATCCATGGTTGGTAAACAGGAAATCAGTTCAGTTACCTACGAACCCCTAGCGGACGAAGTGCCTGCGGGAGCCACCATCCTATTAGATGATGGCAAAGTTGAGATGCGGGTAGATGAGGTAGACCGAGAGCAACGAGCCTTGCACTGTACCGTTACCGTCGGTGGACCCCTCTCAAATAACAAGGGAGTTAACTTCCCTGGTGTCTACCTATCCATCAAAGCTCTAACCGATAAAGACCGACGAGATTTAATGTTTGGTTTGGATCAAGGTGTGGATTGGGTAGCACTCTCCTTTGTTCGTAATCCTCAGGACATATTAGAAATCAAAGAACTGATTAACAGTGCTGGCAAGCAGGTACCCGTCGTTGCCAAAATTGAAAAGCATGAAGCCATTGAGCAAATGGAGGCAATTATCTCCCTGTGCGATGGGGTGATGGTTGCTCGGGGTGACTTAGGGGTAGAACTGCCAGCAGAAGATGTACCAATCTTACAAAAGCGACTGATTGCCTCAGCCAATCGACGGGGAATCCCAGTCATCACTGCCACTCAAATGTTGGACAGTATGGTTCACTCACCCCGACCAACTCGTGCAGAGGTTTCTGACGTAGCTAATGCTATCCTTGATGGCACTGATGCAGTCATGCTCTCTAACGAAACAGCTGTTGGTAAATACCCAGTAGAAGCTGTAAAGACCATGGGCACGGTTGCGGTGCGCATTGAGCAAGAACAGATTATCGGTAATGCTCGTGACACCAGCCGTTCCATTCCCAATGCTATATCCCAAGCAGTTGGTCACATTGCGGAGCAGTTAGAGGCAGCAGCCATCATGACTCTGACCAAAACCGGTGCTACAGCGCGGAATGTTTCTAAATTCCGACCCCAGACTCCCATATTAGCAGTAACACCCCATGTAGATGTGGCTCGACAACTCCAGCTAGTTTGGGGGGTCAGACCTTTGTTAGTCCTGGATTTACCCTCAACTGGTCAGACCTTCCAAGCCGCAATCAGCGTGGCTCAGGAAAAACAGCTTCTAACAGAAAGAGATTTGGTGGTCATGACGGCGGGGACAATCCAAGGTGTGGCTGGGTCAACAGACTTAATTAAAGTAGAGTTAGTCAAAGCAGTTTTGGGTCAGGGAGTTGGTATTGGTCAGGGATCAGTAAGTGGTGTTGCTCGGGTGGCTGGCACTGATGGTGATTTACCTAATTTCAACCACGGAGAAATCCTAGTGGCTCCTTCAACCAATGCCAAATTTGTGGAAGTTATTCGCAAGGCAGCAGGAATTATCACTGAGGAAGATAGTATAACTAGCCATGCAGCAGTGATTGGCTTACGCTTAGGTGTGCCAGTAATTGTGGGGGTGAAGAATGCGACCCAATTGATTCGGGATGGGGCAATTTTGACTCTGGACACACAGCGGGGTTTAGTTTATTCTGGTACCCTTGGGGCTAGCCCCAGTGACGGGTTACTAATGACTTGAATAAATTATACCCATCACCTATACCCATCACCATTGTGTATTTTGTCTTGGCTATTGCCTGGTTTTTCTGTGTATGCTCAAGGGTCACTTAACTATCAAATGTGTTGTGGTACTATTCGGCTACTAAATTAACCTGGTAGAGTCAATAATTAGAAATTAGTAAGTGGTAAGATTAAGTCCGGTTAATCACTTATAAAATGGTTGATCCTATGCCCATGACTTGTTAATTGTTAATTGTTAATTGTTAATTGTTGATTGACCATTTTCAATTTTCAATTTTCAATTAACTAAAACCCCAGAATGATAAGTAGTCAACCGGACACGATATTACTCATGACCGTCACTGTCCTGCTTTAAGCTTGTAGAGTGATCAAAATTTATCATCAACACATCTTGGTTTTTACATCTTTAGTGCTTCAATTTCAGTGAGTAGGGATTGAGTTTCAAGATGCTTCTGTCTCAGTTTCCCTGCCAAGATACTTTTTTGCTGCTTTAGTTGTTGTTTTTCCATAGTCAGGCATTGATTTTCTGCCCTCTCCAATTCAAGTTGCTTTTCTAAGCATGCTTTATCCCATGCCAATTGTTTGTTTTGTCTTAGGAGTGATTTAACTTCCGTCTTGACTTGGTTTAGCTCCACAATTATTCCTTTGGTTTTCTGTACCATCAACTCCCAGGCTTGATAATCCCAATTTGAAGTTTCTACTCCCCCATCAAGCTCTTCAAGAAAAGCCTGCTTTTCCAGCTCCAGCTGTTCAACCCTCTCTTGGAGTGAGACATTTTTTTTATGCAACCTCCTTAAGGAGTTATTAACTACAATAAACTTATTGATTATCCCGATGATTTGCTGATGACTTTCTTTAAGTTCATAGTCCAGCCACTTTATTTTCTCATTAGCCAAATTTAGATCTTGTTCAATGGCTTCATAGTTATTGAAAATAAAAAAAAACAATAAATTAATAAATTTTGGATTTGATGGCTATCTTTGATAGTCTTGTTTTTGGTTTGATAATCATAAATTTCCAATAAAAACCAGCTGAATAACCAAAAAATAATACTTGAATTCATGAGACTTTCCTTGTTAAGTGATTACATCAATTTTAGGATCAAATTGACCTAGCACGACAACCGTGTAAATACATAATTGAGCTAACTGAGCTAACTCATTCCAAAACTGATATTACGAGGAATTTCACCGAAGTCGTGTATTTTGAAAAGCTCATCTTGATCAAACAAAAATTTTTTACTGCTGCCCTTTTAGTAGGGATTGGTTAGTTAGCCCATCAACTAATATCAACTCTGCTTGAATACCCATAATTAAGGAGAGCGTTGGAAGGGTGGGGAGGGTGGGAGGTGTGGGGAGATGGGGAGATGGGAACCCACCCCTAACCCCTCCCAGGAGGGGAAGATGGGGAGATAGGGGAGATTTTTATTAAGGGTAATTATCCTGAAATGATATAGTACCAATTCTTCAAAGTAGGACTACAGATGCAGATGGTCAGATGGTCAGATAGTCAGATCCAATGAATGTGTAGTCGTGTGAGCAGTAATAATTGTAAGAATTGGTATAATTATGTATTCAGTATTCATACCGATACTGTCGGCGCGATGGCTGCGATCGCAACTCCGTCAAACCCAAAGGAAGGCTTGATAAATCAGCTTCCCGCTAATCACGGCTTTTTGTAAAGTTTTGTTTGATTAGCTTGACAAAAATACAAAAAAACTTCAAATTTACAAGATCGACCATCGTGAATTAACAGGGTTAGCTCGGATGCCAGAAACTCAAATTCCAAGGGACGATGTTGAAATTATGTCCATGAAGCTCTAAAGTTTGGCTGGGTCAAGTCTCGGAAGGCAACGGTCATGTGAGGAGAAAAGGAGCGGTTTTTTGAGGTTTGGTGTACAATTCCTAAGGATGTCTCTTGGGTTACCATCAAATGTTGTGGAAACTAAGCAGTTCTGGGGTCTTGAGCAAATTAATATAGATGACACGGGGGACAAAGGCACCAAAGCCGAGGATTAAGGGAAGTGGGGTCAGGCTCTGAAGCCTTATTACCTACCTACAAGATGAGACCTCTTTCGGATAAGATCAGAAAACCCATAAAATCAGTAAGTAGTACTTGAGAGGTTCTAGCTAAAAAGGCTGAGGAATATTTATATGAGCGACATTTTCGAGAAAGTTCAGGGAATCGTTTCAGAACAGTTGGACGTTGAGGCGAGCGAGGTTACCCCAGAAGCCAACTTTGCCAACGATCTGGGCGCTGACTCCCTAGACACAGTTGAACTGGTGATGGCGTTAGAAGAAGCTTTCGACATCGAAATCCCTGATGAAGCGGCGGAAAAGATCGACACTGTTCAAAAGGCTGTGGATTACATTGGGGAAAAAGCAGGAGCAGGAGCAGAAACTCCAGCTTAATCAGCCTGATTTATTACCGCAAGTTCTGCGTTCACGGTCGATAAGCCTAGTTTTAATGGCATGATGACAAACTTTGATAAAAAACGGGTCGTTGTTACAGGTCTCGGTGCAATTACGCCAATAGGCAACACGGTGGCTGAGTACTGGGGAGGGTTGTTAAACGGACGCAATGGTATTGGTTTAATTTCCTTATTTGATGCCTCCAAGCACGCTTGTCGTATTGCTGGTGAGGTTAAGGGCTTTGATCCCCATGACTACATGAAGAGTAAGGAAGCAAAGCGTATGGACCGCTTTGCTCAATTGGCGGTTTCTGCCAGTAAGCAAGCATTAGCTGATGCCCAGTTTGAGATCAATGACCTGAACGCAGAACAGGTCGGTGTAATGATTGGCACTGGTATCGGTGGTCTCAAGGTACTGGAAGACCAGGAAACAGTTCTTATTAAACGTGGACCTGACCGCTGTAGTCCTTTTATGATCCCGATGATGATTGCTAACATGGCAGCTGGTCAGACAGGAATTCATACGGGAGCGAAGGGACCCAATAGTTGCCCAGTTACTGCTTGTGCCGCAGGGTCTAATGCCGTAGGTGATGCGTTTCGCTTAATCCAGCGAGGCTATGCCCAAGCCATGATTTGTGGCGGTGCTGAAGCGGCGGTGACTCCCCTAGCAATGGCGGGTTTTGCATCAGCACGAGCTTTATCTACTCGTAACGATACTCCTGAGTCAGCTTGCTGTCCTTTTGATATCGCTCGCAATGGCTTCGTGATGGGAGAAGGTTCTGGGATTCTGATCCTAGAGGAACTAGAACACGCCCTCAGTCGTGGAGCAAAAATTTATGCCGAAATCGTTGGCTATGCCATGACCTGTGATGCCCATCACATCACATCCCCTGTACCAGGTGGCGAAGGAGCAGCCAGGGCTATAGCACTGACGATGAAGGATGCTGGTTTGACGGCCGAACAGGTTAGCTACATCAATGCCCACGGGACTAGTACAGTTGCCAATGATAAAACTGAAACAGCAGCGATTAAAAAAGCTTTAGGAGACCATGCCTATAAAGTAGCAATTAGCTCCACCAAATCCATGACAGGTCATTTGTTGGGAGGGTCTGGTGGCATTGAAGCAGTGGCTTCAGTGATGGCAATTGCCCATGACCAGATTCCACCAACGATAAATTTGAACAACCCAGACCCTGAATGTGATTTGGATTACGTACCCAATTATAGTCGCCAGCAGATGGTAGAAGTAGTGCTATCCAATTCCTTTGGGTTCGGCGGTCATAATGTAACCCTAGCCTTCAAAAAATACCGGGAAAGTGGGAATAAAGTTTGAACCGTTAACGGCTTACTCCGTAGGAGAACCAAAAGGGTAGGCTTGAGCTTATGGTGGGCATTGGGTGAAGGTAGGTCAAGGAAAAAACTACTAGTTCCAACTACTAGTTAATGATAGTTACTGAGTAACCCATATTCCCAGGCTTTATGGATTGTTTTCATCCTTGATGCTTCATCCTACCCTACAAGGGAAGCTATCCGGCGAACATCCTTCATGCTGAGCCAATCCCTATCTCTTGCTGATTGATCCCGGTAATGGGATTATGAGAAAGTACCTTTGGGTCAACCGAGAGCCACCCTTGTTTGAACTCAGACAAATTCTTGTTAGACCATAGTACACACATATCCATTAAACAGAAATTATGGCCGTTGCAACCCAGTCTCTCGAAGAACTTTGCATCAATTCCATCCGCTTCTTGGCGATTGATGCTGTAGAAAAGGCCAAGTCTGGTCATCCTGGGCTGCCCATGGGGGCGGCTCCTATGGCATTCGTGCTTTGGGACCGTTTTATGCGGTATAACCCCAAAAATCCCAATTGGTTCAACCGCGATCGCTTCGTCTTGTCGGCTGGTCATGGCTGTATGTTGCAATACGCCTTACTTTACCTAACTGGCTATGATGGTGTAACCATAGACGATCTTCAGCAGTTCCGCCAGTGGGAATCGGTCACACCTGGACACCCAGAAAACTTTGAAACCGATGGGGTTGAAGTAACTACTGGTCCATTGGGACAGGGAATTGCCAATGGTGTGGGTTTGGCAATGGCAGAAGCTCACTTAGCTGCTAGGTTCAACAAACCGGATGCTACGATTGTCGATCATTACACCTACGTCATCCTTGGTGATGGTTGCAACATGGAAGGGGTGTCTGGTGAAGCCTGTTCTTTAGCGGGTCACCTAGGACTTGGTAAACTCATCGCCCTCTACGATGACAACCATATTTCCATCGACGGCTCTACTGACTTAGCCTTTACTGAAGATGTGGGTAAGCGCTTTGAAGCCTATGGCTGGCACGTCAAACATGTAGAGAGTGGTAACACTGACCTCGAAGCTATCAATGATGCCATAGCAGCAGCCAAAGCCGTAACAGATAAGCCGTCTTTGATTAAGGTAACCACCACCATTGGCTATGGTTCTCCTAACAAAGCCAATTCACATGCTGTCCATGGTGCAGCTTTAGGTGGGGATGAAGTGGAGGCCACTCGCAAACACCTGGGATGGGAATATGAACCCTTTGTAGTTCCAGATGATGCTCTCAATCATTTCCGCAAAGCAGTGGAACGCGGTACGGAAGCGGAAGCTGCCTGGAATCAAACCCTAGAAGATTACAAAGCAAAGTATCCTGAACAAGCAGCAGAATTTGAGCAAATTACCAGTGGCCAACTCCCGGAAGGATGGGAAAAAGCCCTTCCCACCTACACGCCGGAAGACAAGGGAGTAGCAACCCGTAAACATTCTCAAGCCACTCTCAATGCACTTGCTCCCGTACTGCCTCAATTGATTGGTGGTTCCGCTGACCTCGCTCCCTCCAATCTCACTTTATTGAACATATCTGGGGATTTCCAGAAAGGGCAATATGAAAACCGGAACCTACGCTTTGGCGTCCGGGAACATGGTATGGGAGCGATTTGCAATGGCATTGCCCTTCACAACTCTGGCTTGATTCCCTATGGAGCCACCTTCCTGATTTTCACCGACTATATGCGGGCAGCAATTCGCCTGTCGGCTCTATCAGAAGCTGGGGTAATTTGGGTAATGACCCACGACTCGGTAGCCTTAGGTGAAGATGGTCCGACACACCAACCGGTTGAAACCATTGCTTCCCTAAGGACTATACCAAATCTGGTAGTCCTTCGACCTGCTGATGGCAACGAAACCTCTGGGGCTTATAAGGTAGCTATTGAGCGTCGTAATGCTCCAACTCTCCTCGCCTTTACCCGACAAGGTTTACCTAACCTAGCTGGTAGTTCCATTGAAGCCGCGACCAAAGGGGCTTACGTCCTCTCTGACAGCGATGGCACTCCTGACATTATCCTGATTGGTACTGGTAGCGAAGTGTCACTGTGTGTCCAAGGGGCTGAGCAGTTGCGAGAGGAAGGGAAGAAAGTCCGTGTTGTCTCCATGCCAAGCTGGGAACTTTTTGAAGCCCAGGATGAAGCCTATCGGGAATCCGTCTTGCCCAAAGCAGTTACCAAGCGCCTCGCGGTCGAAGCTGGTGTCAGCTTTGGTTGGTGCCGTTACTTGGGTAGCGAGGGTGATATGATTAGCATTGATCGCTTTGGTGTTTCTGCTCCCGGTGGCGTCGCTATGGCGAAGTTTGGTTACACGGTTGAGAATGTAGTCGCTAAAGCCAAAGCCTTGTTGGGATAATTAACCCAATATAATCCCTAATTCTACCTAACTCAGCTAGGGGAAACATTTCCCTGGTCATGGGAAGGCCAGAATAATGCTTGTTCTAGTGGCAGAGGGAAAAAGGGAGAGGACAAACTCTCCCTTACCTCGACCACCACCAGGGCTGTTGGGTTTACCGTTCCCCCCCCAGATCAGCAATTCTAGGGCTTGATCAACTTGATCAAAAAAGTTGGCTTGGGTTACTCCCTCAGGCCTTAGCCAAGCAAGCAGGCTTTGACACTCCCCGGTCTAAAGACGCGGGGATTCTTAGTTCAACGAGCTGCCTTAAACCGCTATATCTTAATCATTGACGCCGCCAAAAATTAAGCAGTACCTGAACCAAAAACCCGTCAAGACTAAGAGTTCAGTTCAGTTTATAGCAGACCCAGCGGGCAATTCTCCCTAAGCGCTTGGCTACTTATTAGGAGTGCCTTAAGAAGTCCGTTTCCTCCCTTTTCGCCTGGTTTCGGTGTGCCGGAGACCAAACCTGATCAGAGGGTCGCCTTAATAAAAAAGTTTTAACCCTTTTATGCATAGCCTGTAACCGTTGGTGTGTGAACCCGAGCATTGCACATTTTGATAAAAAACACGGTACGGTGGGGTTAGAAGTTACCGTAATCAGAGGGTCGCCTTTAAGGGTTAATTGATGATTGGGTTTTTAAAGAGGACTTTCCCTACCCTCCGGGCATTACTACTTTTAGGTCATGCAGTGACGGGTCTGGGACCCGGTTGCGTCAAGGCCAAAGGCCACGCGGGGCGCGTTCGGTTTTTCAGCCTGTACCCTATACTTGAATGGTACTATAGCGCTATACAACTGTCAACACTTTTAGGTTCGAGATTCTTTACGGGCGGCTTTAGCCGCTATTCGCTTTCATCCCGGAGACGAAACCTGATCAGAGGGTCGCCTTACTACAAAGTTTTAAACCTTTTCTGCATAGCCCACTCACCCATAAAGGCGACCCTCTGATTGGGGTAACTTCTGACCCGCTCGCTTTGTGACGGGGTTTTCAGCGTTTAGATGCTGATAAAATTTGTGGAATTGGTTTGTGTAGCCCAAGACTAAATGCCCCCTTAGGCCATTAGCCAAAAGGGGGAAAGCCTGACTTGACCTTTTTGGCAACGTCAGTCCTGATGACGGCAACCTTGTATATTGGAGTATCGCTAAGATATACTTAGATCTACTTGATCATTAGCCCGTAGACCATGACCTGTCAAAATATCATAGCCAAACAGATAAACACAGACAGTGGTCAGAACTATTTGCGTCTATCTGTTTTTGGGACAACTCAAAATCTATTTAGACAATCTGGTACTCATTGCGCCAGGTTTAAAGACTCTTCCTACCCAAGCAGATGAATAGGCCATGGGTTATGCTCGAGGAGATTCACTTTGAGACCTTTGAGACCATCCCTTAACCTGGTTGACCTCGGATGCCGACTCAGTTGGCACACGAGTAGCCAAGGCATTTTTAATGGGATTAGCAAAGTACCTTGGAGAACTTTGAACACGCTGGGCTAGTGTTAACAGCACATAGATGGTGATTAAGTAGCCAGTAGCTAGCAGGGGGATCATTAACGACATATCAATGTATAACATAAGAGTGAACAAGAGACAGATAGATGCAACGTTCTATAGAAATATGCTGCAAAGCCATCCTAAAACCCTATAGTTCTAGGATATGGTTGCGGATAAAAGGTATGGGATACAGGTGTTTAATTCAGTTGACCGTAACCACCCTCGCCTAGCTAACTCCTGATCTTAAGGTGAGAATCATCTCAACTCAGGCTCCCGATTAGGCAACTTTTGGTGGTTATGTCTGGTTGACAAGTTTACTCAGTATCTATACTGAGATATAGACGGGATAGAAAGGCTTGTCTTGCCTAAGCCAACTTCTGTGCTATGGTGGGATCACCGAATTTAACTCTCCCCTTACCACATTTGGAATTCAGTATGTTAAATCTTTCAAACCCTCAATTATCAGGATAGCACAAAAATCCTGGGTAGCCATGCCGAGATCGCTACAGACTTAACAAGTCTATACAATTCCTCAGATTTCCTTCCAGTTCTGCCATAAACTCAACAAAATTTTCCTATCGGGTACGGTTAGCTTAGAATTAAGAAAGAAATATGTAAACTTTCGTAACTAACTTCTGAGTCGGCTGATCCATGACCTCAGTGACCTCCCTTTTTGCTTCCGTAGAAGCAGATCTGTATCTATTGAGTGAAAACTTAAAAAACCTGATTGGTGCCAGTCACCCAATCTTATACGCTGCAGCTGAACACTTATTCGGAGCTGGGGGAAAGCGGTTACGACCAGCCATTGTATTGTTGGTCTCACGGGCAACGATAACCAACTGCAAGATTACCCCACGTCATCGACGTCTAGCAGAAATTACTGAGATGATTCACACCGCTTCTCTGGTCCATGATGACGTGATAGATGAGTCAGAGGTACGCCGCACCGTACCCACTGTTAATAGCTTGTTCAATAACCGAATCGCTGTGCTAGCTGGTGACTTTCTGTTTGGTCAATCGGCTTGGTATCTGGCTAATCTCGATAACTTAGAGGTAGTTAAGCTGCTCTCTGAAGTGATTAAAGATATGGCAGAGGGAGAAATCCAACAAGGACTGAGTCGATTTGACACCACGACAACTATAGAAGGCTACTTGGCAAAGACTTATAACAAAACAGCTTCACTGATGGCTAATAGTGCTAAAGCAGCAGGATGCCTAAGTGGTGTTTCAGATCAGGTAGCCGACAATTTATATCACTATGGACGTAATTTGGGGTTGGCGTTTCAGATTGTAGATGATATTCTAGACTTTACAGCTTCCACAGATGTGTTAGGTAAGCCCGCAGGGTCAGATTTAGTTAGTGGAAACCTCACAGCACCAGTTTTATTTGCCCTCGAAGAAAAACCCTACCTAGAGGTGCTCATAGAGCGAGAGTTTGCCCAGCCGGAGGATAAAGAACAAGCCTTGGCACTGGTCAGGGATAGTAAAGGAATTAAGCGATCGCGGGAAATGGCTGCCAAATATGCTAAGGCAGCAGTTAAGAATATATCAGTGTTGAAACCCTCAGAATCGAAGCAAGCTCTGATTGATCTGAGCGACTATGTCTTGAGTCGCTTATACTAGAACCTTGGGTATACTAGAACCTTGGGGATTGTACTCTAAGCATGGCTTGGCATAGGTAATCGGTAATGGATAATCGGTAATGGCTCAGGAGTAATGACAATTACCAATTATCTTTTTCCTGAATACTAATGCTGAAAATACTGATGCTGTGTAGGTACGCACTTTTAGTGCTGAAGTCCAGATAAACCTGATTTATGCAATCAGTAACAATCACTAAGATAGCGCACGATCGCACTGGTGTTCCCCCGATTACACTACCACTGGCTCCACCTTATAGGCAATACCGTCCCCCTGTGTAGCTTTTGCGAACGCGCCCCGCGTGGCCATTCGCGCAGCGTGGCCCAAAGGCCAAGGCCAATCCCATGGCATTACAGTTGCGAACGCGCCCCGCGTGGCCATTCGCGCAGCGTGGCCCAAAGGCCAAGGCCAATCCCATGATGGTTGATTGATAGTCAACTTAACCTTGACTTGATAACTCGGCACCATTACTGGATGCAAGATTGGCTTGTTTCACCTCATCTATCGCTTTTCGTCGTGCTTCGATAATTTGACCGATTTCACGGGCGAGACTTGGTGTGCTTTCTATCATCTGATTAACCAGATCTGAATAAAGCGCAATAGTTTGTAAATCTTCCACAACGGTAACGGATACGGAGCTTGGTTTGCCGCTAAACAGTGCCATTTCCCCAAAAAACTCACCACTTGACAGAGTCATCATCTCCTGTTGTTCACCATAACTATCTTTGACGGTGATTACAGCTTTCCCAGCAATAATAATGTACAAAGCATGACCAGGATCCCCTTGACGAATCACTGTTTCTCCCACACCGAAATGTTGTAGGACTGCTCCTTTCGAGAAATTCTCCAAGTTCA
>NZ_JAAHFV010000469.1:0-4237 GCF_010672755.1 Moorena sp. SIO1F2 | reverse complement strand
TATTTCGTATAAAAAGGGAGCTTGAGAACCCACTGTAATTAATAATGTCACCTGTGCCATTGGTTGAGTAACTAATAAATCAACACAAGCAATCCCTCCTAAACTATGAGCTAATATGACTACTGGTGGTTCAGCCTCTTTTATCGTTTTCTGGATAAAATTACGTATTTGCTGGCCGCGACTTTGATAAAGTAGAATATCACCAGGTGTAGGAGTATTTGCTTCAGTAATTGCACCCCTTTTATTCCTCACCCAAGCTGTAGCTGGACCCGCCAATAAGGAAAGTGGTTTCTGGATCCAGTCACCCAATCCCAAGTCTTCCTCCTTACCCAAAGCATTACTTAATAATTCCACGAGTTGATCACGCAATTCCGGATTAGGAAAGATAAAGTCATGGTTATGGTGCTGACAGTCAAACATTGCCTGAGCAATAATTGCTCTTGCGATAGTATCATAACAGTCACTATCTGAATCAGAGACTTGGTTTAATACGTCTTGATAAACAGTACTACTCGTAACATGGCGTCGTGCCTGATCAAACCCCTCTGCTATGCCCGCTGCTTGTAATTTTTCTTGCAATTCTCCAGTAGGAGTCAAAGCCAGCAACCGGTCATGTAATTGATCACCCGGTTGTTCTCCAAAGGGATTACTATCACCACCAGTCTTAGGTTGTAAAGACAACAATCCCAACTCATAAAGGGGATTCTGATATAACTGCTCCCAAAGAATAATTTCTTGCTCTTCTTCCTCTCCCTGATCCAGAGCTAAGGTGGCATCATACAACGGTATCGATGCCCCTTTAGCATTGAGCTTACTCCCAAATTGCTCACCCCAAAAGCAAGGAACAACGGTAATGTCCGGACGTTGTTTAGTTACAAACCCCTCAACTATCCTAAAGGTTTGCTCATAGGCAGCTTGCCTAACCCCTGTGCCATGGACAAATACTAGCGTTGTCATAGTTGAGAAGATAGTTGATCAATATCTATATATTTTACCCTCAGCGGTCAGCGGTCAGCGGTCAGCAATCGGCGGTCAGCGGTCAGCGGTCAGTGGTCAGCTTATTTTATTCAAAAGCTGTTCGGTGTAGCTTGGCCACAGGCCCAAAGCTGATAGCACCTCAAGTAGCGTGTGCGTAGCACATTAGCTGATACCTGATAGCTAATAGCTGATAGCTGATAACTGACCGCTGATAGCTGATACCTGATAGCTAATAGCTGATAGCTGATAGCTGATAGCTGAACGCTGATAGCTGATAGCTGATAGCTGATAGCTGATAGCTGACCGCTGTTCGCGTAGCGTGCGCGTAGCGCTTAAGCTTAAAAAAAAAAATCGGTCAAGTGTTGGTTAACCCCAATGCTTGACCGACTTCTATTGTGTAAACCTAATTGAGTACAGCTTAGCTGTTATCAAATCCAAACAAAAACTGAATCAAGTAATCCATTCTTATCAAGTTACTCAGTAACTGCTTTCCAGCAAGTACATCCTAACCCTGTTTACATTATACCCCTCCGCAAAATAACTTGCAAAAAATAACCTCGGCAATTCTTGGCCGCCAGGGCGGCAAACCCTGGCAAACTCCTATCCTAGTCTAAGTACAAATACCGAATCAAAGTGCTCATAACCTCACCAGGATTTTCCGTAGGCTCCGGAGTGCTCCACTCATCAGGATAGGCGTATTTAAGGGCATAAATGGCATAAATAGTATGGCGAACTTGTTTAGGAGAACCGATCAAGATGTGCTTGACTTTCTTCGGTTTGCGACCTTGATTGTCAGGGTTTTGATTGTCATCGGAGTTGGGGTTAATGTTTTGATTCATGACCAGTTATTGTTTGAAAAGGTTGATATTATTAATTTATCAATAAATAAATAATATGTCAAGGGGTTTAGAATTTTTTTTTATTACGAAATATGGAGATTGTGGAGAGGGTGGGGAGGGTAGTAAGTATGGTAATTGTGGGAAGATAAACTAGTTTTTATTTGTTTACATTTTTGATAAACTCAATCGTATATAGTTTGAAATTTGTGGGGCATTAGCGCGGTATTTTAGGTACTATTTTTACCTAAATTTAAATAATTTTACCCTCAAGTTACTGAAAAAGGCTATAATAAAATTAAGCATTTAAACCGAATAATTATATGATTACAGTTACACGAGAAGAAATTGAGCAATTTCGGGATCAATTGGCAAATTATCCAGAGGCTTTGGCTGCCCTTAATGAGATAGAAGAAGAGGAAGGAGATTTGGAGTATGCGACTGAAATTATAGCTTCGGAAGCCGGAATAGAGAGAATAGATATACAAGAGAGTTGGTTGCAAAATTTAGCCAGGCGGTGTCGCCATATAATTTGTCAAGATGAATTTAGAGACGATCGACTCGCTGGAGTAACTACTGCGTTGGTTGCATCTCTAGCTGCATCTGGTAATTTGCCCCTGGCATTGGCGACTCCAGTAGCTATTTATATAGTTAAGATTGGAGTCAAAAGTTTCTGCAATGAAGAGGAAACAATAAAGCCTAAAGATTATCCATTTGCACAAGAATTAATTGCCGATAATAAAGGTAAGATCGAGAAAGTATTAATTGATTTTCAGGACTATGAACGTTTAATTGAAAGCTTTGAAGATGAAGGACTCTATCGTGCTATGATGGAAGTTAAAGATGAAACACCTTTAAGTTTGGAAGAAGCATTAGCAGAACTCGACAAAGAATGAAAACTGAATATCTTCCAACCTTGTCTTGATGCAGTCGCTCATGGGGGAAACCCCCAAGACCGCGCTGCATCGCTTATTAAAGATATTAAATCTCTGAAAAGCACCCCTTTTTATAATACGATTAAAAAGTTTACCTTTCAGGATATTATTTCCTGTCAAAATCTTAGGGATATCAAAAACATCAAAAAATTAAAAGGAGAAGATAATGCCTATCGAATTCGTGTAGGGGATTATAGAATTGGATTTTTCCTAAAAGGGGATACTATCATATTCTCCCGTGTTCTCCATAGACGAGAATTTTATCGTTATTTTCCTTAAAGCAATCTAAAATAGCAAAGGTAACAGGAATGCCGCCGACATAAAATTAATAGCGTTGCCTAAATGTGGGATGATTTTAATAGCTTTGTGGAATGGGCATCTTGCCTGTTCCCACTCTGATGGTGGAATGGGCATCTTGCCTGTTCCCACTCTGATGGTGGAATGGGCATCTTGCCTGTTCCCACTCTTATCATTATCGGGGAGAAAAATTAGTGGACAGCCGAAAATACGCCCCAGCAACCCAGCGCAACCGGGAAGCAATTTTACAAGTACTTTTAGAGATATTACCAGCCACTGGCACAATTTTAGAAATTGCTAGCGGTACCGGAGAACATGCTATCTATTTTGCACAACAGTTAAACCCTCGAAAATGGATTCCTTCCGATATTGATGCTTCCCTTCGTGAAAGTATCATCGCCTGGGCTAACCATTCCCCTAGCGACAACCTTTATCAACCCCTTGATATTGATGTCAGTCAGCCGGTTTGGAAAGTAGAAACGGAAATACTATCAGAAATACCAGATATTGTAGCGATGGTGAATATTAATATGATTCACATTTCGCCTTGGTCTACTTGTCTAGGATTAATCGCAGGTGCTGGTCGTATCCTTTCATCAGGAGATATTCTATATTTATACGGTCCCTACAAACAAGGTAATAAACACACTGCACTTTCCAATGCTGATTTTGACTCCTATTTACGACAACAAAACCCAGAATGGGGAGTACGTAATTTAGAAGATGTTGTAGAGGTTGCCAGTAATCATAATCTCATCCTTGAAAAAACTTATCAAATGCCAGCTAATAATCTTTCGTTAGTATTTAAACACATGTAAGTAGTCAGTGGTCAGCGGTCAGCGGTCAGCGGTCAGCAATTATTTGCGTCTAAAACAATTACTGTAAGCATTCAGCTATCAGCTATCAGCTATCAGCTATCAGCCAAAAGTAAATAAAAATAATCGTAGGGTGGGCAGTGCGTAATATAAATTTCCAAGCCTGTAGTAGCTTTGATAAGCACTGCCCACCAACAGTAAATAAAAATAATCGTAGGATTCTTTTCCTTGGGGATCTCGTTTGGCGTCATGACGGCCTTTGGATCGCATTGCGATCGAAATGCACCTGCTGTCGAAAATTCCTTCATCATTGCTGTGTCGAATTCCACATTCAGTATCATTTCTGGGTTTTGCCTCTTTGCCATTCTCGGATACC
>NZ_JAAHFV010000468.1:0-4267 GCF_010672755.1 Moorena sp. SIO1F2 | reverse complement strand
TCTTTCAAAGTTAGCCCCATTGAGGTTAACTTCGCTAAGGTCTGGTTCTAGATCTAGATTTGTCTTTCTCCATTCTGTCCATCTCAATGGATCTTGTTTGAGTAGAGCAAGATGTTCTAGATTGGCCATTGAGGTTCTCCTTCACATTATGTAGCGGTGCCAACAAAGACTTTAACTCAATGGCACTACATTAAGGGATCAGCTCAGGAAGAATTCCTTTCTATTCCTTGCGCTTGGCAGCAGGATGTTCACGACCACTCACGCTTTCAATAGCTGTCAGCGCTGCCTGAGACGCTGCTAATATATCCCGTTCTTCTCCACCTAGGTAGAGGCGTCCAAAGCTGCCCACTGCACTAATTTGTAAGATGTTAATTAAGGCGGATTTCTCTGCTTCATTGGCAGCTAGGGCGGCATAGGCAGCTGGCTCAACTTCTAATACATATAGGGTTTGCCCTGCTAGCAACATTTGACCCCGCCGTGTGCGATTAATTAACTGGGTCTGGTGGGCATCAATATTACGGATAATTTGGCTAGAAATGACCCGAGGTTTGAGCCGATCCTGTTCACGGACGCCCAGTGCGTCTAAAATTGCTTTGCCAGCTGTACGGGTTTCCCCTTGTTTATTAGCATGCACCTCTAGAAGTCCGTAAAGCCGTTCGACCACCAGCACTCCTGGACGCACGGCAGTGGATTTGAGGGCAATATCGGTAATCCGGTTAATTTCAATACCTGGTGAGATTTCAATCCAAAGGGAGGTATCTCCTGGTAAGGGCAAAAATCCTAACGCTACTGTTCCCATGTAAGCGGCGTGCTGAGGCTGCAAGCTGTCTATGTATACGTAACTGCGTAGTTCAATACCCAAAGTTTAATCTGTTCCTTTTTTGGTGACTAGAAGTTGTCCAAAAGGTAATTCGCACTCAAAGAAGCCTACCACACCTCTCGACCTTCTGCTTTACCCCAGTGAACCTCTTCACTGATTTCGACTTCATTGGCTAGTAATTCATCTAGGGTATATTCTCTGGGGGGGCAGATGGGTTGCTCGAGCTTTTGTTCATAGACATCAACAGCAATGATGACAAGCAACGAAAGATATTATTGTTGTTTTTATCCTTCAATAAAAAAAAATCTGATGATTAAAAAAACTGCAAAATTAGTTTGATATGTTTAGATTTAGTATTGACTTTATAGTTAATTTTATATAATTTAGGTTGAGGTTAAAGCTATTAATATAAAAGAAATCGGTATTTTAAAAAAACCTGAACAATAGCATCACCACAAACCTTACTTTTTTAAAGCTCCGATGGTAACCTGTTTACTCATTAAACCAAGGAAATGTAAAACTTCGTGAGTTGAAAGGTTTATAACCACGATTCTGCTAATTTAAATTAAATTAGAAACTAGCCTATAATCACATACCTTCTCAGAGGGTGAATAGTTTGTCAATCCTGGCTGACATACTGTTGATGAAAGTTTTAAACTGATGAGATAATGGTAGTTTGGTCTAAAAAGGAAGTAAGTAATGCGACTGTCTCAGATGCTGTTGGTGACACTGCGGGAAGACCCAGTGGAAGCAGAAATCCCTAGCCATAAACTTTTGCTCCGTGCGGGTTATATTCGACGTATTGGCAGTGGCATCTACGCCTATTTACCCATGATGTGGCGTGTCCTGAAAAAAGTTTCTCAGATTGTGCGGGAGGAAATGGATGCCACAGGTGCTCAAGAGTGTCTACTACCTCAGCTACAACCGTCTGAGCTGTGGAAAGAATCGGGTCGTTGGGACACCTATACGAAAGCTGAGGGCATTATGTTTGCTCTGATTGACCGACAAAAGCGGGAATTGGGACTTGGACCAACCCATGAAGAGGTAATCACTACTGTTGCTAAGGACATGATTCGCTCCTATCGGCAATTACCTCTAAACCTGTATCAAATTCAAACTAAGTTCCGAGATGAAATTCGCCCCCGATTTGGCCTGATGCGGGGACGGGAATTCATTATGAAGGATGCATACTCCTTCCATACCGATCACGAAAGCCTAAAAAAGACTTATCAGGCGATGGATCAAGCCTATCGAAATATGTTTAGCCGCAGTGGTTTGGAGTTTAGAGCGGTTGAGGCTGACTCTGGGGCGATTGGGGGTTCGGGTTCTCAAGAATTTATGGTTCTGGCTGATGCTGGGGAAGACGAGATTCTCTACACGGAGGATGGCAAGTATTCTGCCAATGTGGAAAAAGCAGTTTCCTTACCACCAGACCTAGAGCCCTCACCCTATAACACTTATGAAAAACTAGAAACTCCAAACACCTCAACTATTGACACCCTCTGTCAATTCCTGAAGTGCTCTGCCACTAATGTGGTTAAAAATGTTCTTTACCAAATTGTCTATGACAACGGCATGACGGTGTTGGTTTTGGTGAGCATTCGGGGGGATCAAGATGTAAATGAGGTGAAGTTACAAAATGAATTGGTGAAATTGGCAGACCAATACGATGCCACAACGGTTTTAGCCCTGAGTGTACCAGAGGTGGCTACCCAGGAAAAATGGGCATCGAAACCTCTACCTTTGGGTTACATGGCACCTGATTTGGCAGATGATTACATCAAACCAGCTAAAGATATTGCGCCTCAGTTTTTGCGGTTGGTAGATCAAACAGCAGTGGAACTGAAAAACTTTACTACTGGTTCTAATGAGTCAGGCTATCACGTAGTTGGTGCCAATTGGGGTGAGCAATTCCAGTTACCGAAGCTAGTGGTGGATCTCCGTAAGGCTAGTCCAGGCGATCGCGCCATCCATGACCCGAATCAAACCCTAAAAAGCGCTCGCGGCATTGAAGTTGGCCATATTTTCCAGTTGGGGAGGAAATACTCATCTGCGATGGGGGCTACCTACACCAGTGAGCAAGGGGAAGAAATTCCTTTATGTATGGGCTGTTATGGGGTGGGAGTATCTCGGTTAGCTCAAGCAGCGGTAGAGCAATCCTATGACAAGGATGGGATTATCTGGCCAGTTGCGATCGCACCCTACCATGTGATTATCACGATCCCCAATGTGGGAGATACCCAGCAGATGGCAGCAGCAGAAAAACTTTACACTCAACTCAATGAAGCAGGTATCGAAACCCTGCTTGATGACCGCAACGAACGAGCTGGGGTCAAGTTCAAAGATGCTGATTTAATTGGGATTCCCTACCGGATTGTGACTGGGCGATCGCTTAAAGATGGCAAAGTGGAAGTGGTGGAACGGGCTACCCACAAATCGACAGAACTCTCCCTTGAGGAAGTGCTACCCACCCTAAAGCAGTGGATTGATACAGCTCTAAGTACGGTTTAGGATTGAGGGTTGCAGGTTCCGTAGCGTGGCCGAAAGGCCAAGGTTGCAGGTTCCGTAGCGTGGCCGAAAGGCCAAGGTTGAATGATACAAGGATAAGCATCAAGCGTGAATATGACTAATGACTAATTAGTGTTAAAGCCATTCTATGGGTAGGGAAACGGTAAAGGTCGTTCCCTTACCCAATTCACTGTCCACAGTTATCTGACCGCCCATCAGATGACAGAGTTTTTTTGCGATCGCTAAACCCAAGCCAGCCCCACCATACTTGCGGGTGTCCGACTCATCTACCTGAGTGAAGGGTTCAAAAATCTTTGAATGTTGCTCTGGACTGATGCCAATACCGGTGTCACTGACTTGAAATGTGATTGATGGTTTAGTTCTTTGGTGTTGACCAAAATCAGGAATAATTGTAGATGGTGAATTAAATTTATCGTCAATCTCTGCTGTGCCATCACTCTTTTTGACTATCAATTTAACAGTTCCATGCTCTGTAAATTTACAAGCGTTGTTGAGCAAGTTAAGCAGGATTTGGCGCATTTTGGTGGGGTCAGTAAGGATTCTGCCAGGGTTGTTCAAATAGATTACTTCTAAGGTATTGTTGTTCTTTTCCGATAAAGGACGCACATTGGTTATCAGTTCTTCAATCAATCAGGGTAAACGCATCTAACTTAAGTAAGTTTTAAAAAATCTATATTTATCAATTTTAACTAGTAACAATCAAGCGATTGGAGCTGACTAAAAATTTTTGACCGCGTCCTCCCTTAGTTCCCGAAATGTTAAATCATAAATTTGGGTGCATATTTGGCTTATTCTCTTGGAGAAAACTTGACTAACAAGTCCCTAGTTATTTACTGGCAGATGCTAAAATTTTGACTAAATAGTTATTGTCCATAGCAGCACGAAGCGCGTTTCATCTTTAAAGGAAGTTTAAAGATG
>NZ_JAAHFV010000467.1:0-4281 GCF_010672755.1 Moorena sp. SIO1F2 | reverse complement strand
TTAGCTGATAGCTGATAGCTGATAGCTGATAGCTATCAGCTATCAGTTATCAGCTATCAGTTATCAGCTTATGGGCTATGGACAGGCTACTTGAGGTGCTTATGGGCATAGGGTAAGCAAAGAGAAGAGCTTTTGAATAAAACAGGTAAGCATTAGTTTAATCTGAGTTATGGAAAGCTGTTCGCGTAGGGTGAGCTTTTAGCTCACGGCTGACGGCTGACGGCTGACGGCTGACCGCTGAATGCTTACATCAGCAGTCATTTTGATCGCCGATGGATAATTCGATCCACAATAAAAGCAGCGATCGCACCAACTCCAACACCAATCAAAATATGAAATAGCACAAACCAGAAAGTATAAGTCAAGCAAGGGTAGAGTCCAGCTTTAGGGCAATCTAAGGATTCCTTCCGGTCTAGTTTGATCAAGATCACTTCTAGAGGTTGTTTAGCGTCGCTTTGGGAAGAAATACCACTGACCGCTAGGCCAGTACCGACGAAGGTGATCCAAAGTTGTAGTCTTTTCTCCTGTTTTTCAGCTTGTTTGTCTCGGACTCGATCAGCCTCCTCCTTATCTCTGAGGGCTTTTTCCAAAGCGCGATCGCGTTCTGCTTGTTCAATTTCCACAATACCTCTGATTGAGGAAATCGCTTTGTCTAACAGGGCGGAGCTATGTCCAAAATAGCTTAAGTTTATTTTAATTTGCTCTTGATAAGTATGGCTTATTTTATCAGAAAATACTGACAAAATTCTTAAATCATCCTTTGGTAATTTTTCTTGAAGTTGTTGAAGCTTTTCGGAATAATTGTGAGCATTAATCTTCATTGTCAAGCTATAGCTTTCTAACTGTCCCAGCCAGTCTGAATAGTTCAAGTCTAGCTTCGGCAGTATTCTCAGCTTATGCTTAAAGTCCAACAGTTCAGCTTCAGATAATGATCTCTGATTATCTTGACTTTGAGTCGTGGCACAGGCTTCTAGCCTGTGATCTGTCGTTTTATCTTGACTTTGAGTCGTGGCACAGGCTTCCAGCCTGTGATCTGTCGTTTTATCTTGACTTTGAGTCGTGGCACAGGCTTCCAGCCTGTGATCTGTCGTTTTATCTTGACTTTGAGTCGTGGCATAGGCTTCCAGCCTGTGACCTGTCGTTTCATTGATTATTTTTTTAATCTCTTGATATTGTTGTTTAACATCACTATACACCTCCCGGCTGATTTGATAAGCTCGAATAACTTTTTGGCGATAAAAAAATAAATCAATAAAGTTTTGATAAAACCAGCAAAAATTTTCGTCAGCTCGGGCACTATAGTTGCCATTCACCTCTTCTCCTAAAAATAGCCAAACAAAAATTTGGCCATAGTCTTGAGATTGATCGGGAATGCCATATTCAAAAATTGGACTATCAAATAATTGACCTTCTTGATACAGCGGTGGACAGTTATCCTTATCCTTTTCTCCCAGAAAATTCTGCACACACTGATCAGCTATCTCTTTCCATACATGGGAATCTTGCTGATGCTTCTGGGGTAGCCAAGCAGTTAGTAACAGAATTTGTCCTAGGGAACTGTTAATGTTACTGTTAATTTTACTGGGAAGAAAGCACTGGTCTGGATTAAAATAGTTGAATACAGTCAGGTCTACGTCTTCAGTTTTCTGATTATTCTCAACTTCAGGAATCCGAATATTCAAACCGAGAGCATAACTATCATAGATCTGGAGTGGACAAGCTTGACCAGTAATCCTTATTCCTTTGCCATTCTTCAGAGATAATTTTCCCTCCAACGGTAAGAGAATATTATCAGTTGTGGATCCTTTTAGTAAAGCAATGCGGGAACCTTCGGCAACGTCTCTCAGGTCTAGCTTATCTTGAATTTGGAATTTAGCACAAATCTGATCGTACTTGTGCCAAAGTAGTTCGCTGTTATAGTCGGTGTCTGGTTGGGAATCACTACTAGATGCATTCCTAAGATGGAAGGCAAAGAGATGAATATTAGGTGCGTAGATTTTATGAGTCATTGTTTGAGATTTTTAGTAAGCATTCAGGCGTCAGCCGTCAGCTGTCAGCTGAATGCTTATTTTATTCAATAGCTGTTCGCGTAGCGTGCGCGTAGCGCATAAGCTGATAGCTGATAGCTGATAGCTTACCTGACGGCTGACGGCTGATAGCTCAATGCTTACCCTTGTTTTGATTGCTGACTCTTGTCTGACTGTTGTTGATTAGTTTTAGCTTTAATAACTTCTTGGTTGGTTTTTCGCAGTTCAAATAGATTTTGAATAATACTTGCTTCGGAATTAGACGGAAGCTTGGGCGAATTCTTTAATTCCTTATTAGTTTCAGCAAATGGGCGTAGAGTATCTCTGACTTCTGTATGGGTTTGTAACCAATTAGTTAGTATCTGATCTAATTCAGCTTCTGTTGGAGTGTCTAAAGTTACTAAAAGTTGGTCTAAGTCTTGCAAGTCTATAAGTTCAAATTTTTTCGAGTGAGTTTTTAGTGCTTGCGTAAAAGCTTGAATAATTCTTGAAATTTCCATTTTTTTTTGTTGATTTAACTAAAAATAATATTTTCCAATGGCGCAGTAAGCCGCCCAATAAAAAGGAGAATAAAAGGGAGTTTCTTCACTTTTAAAGAAACGGAGTTCTTTCTTAATTTTTTCCTTAAAGTTATTCTCCAAATTCAACTGTTTAGTTAACTCTTCAGCCCAATCTAACAATTCCTGTACAGTAGCATCCCGCAGCCAGAGTTGGGCTTGATTCAGGGCAAGTGCTAAGGACATTGGCTTTAGCAAATTATGATAAAATTTAATCATCAACAACGCTGTCGATAAATCGTTTACCTTCCACAGGCTACTAACTACTGCTGGACTTCCGGCAACTAGGAAACCACTGGGTAAACCAACGTATTCATCGCTAATGTTAGTATAATCAATCAATCCGGTTTCACAAGCCGAAAGAGTGACCAGGCGACATTGTTCTAATTGTAACTCAAAGACTTCATCGATAGTCAGACATTGCTCTAGGTCAAATACTTCCTCTTCACTTATTCGTAAATAGCGCTCCGAATTGGGTTCAGCAGATGCCGGTTTCTGGGCATTGGCCAGGATTAGAGCCGATTTCCGTGGTTCTTGGTAATTAAAGTAACCGTGACAGCTAAAATGGACAACGTGGAATGTGTTTAAAACTTGGCTATCTATGGCGGCTTTGGTGGCAGCGTTTTCCACCAGAACTTCTGTATCTGGTGGTGAATTGAAGTAGCCTTTAATTACTTCTACTTCTAGGTTAGTGTAAACTAAATCAGCACTGGGATTTTGGACGGCAAACAGATGGGTAAAGTCCGGGCGTTTTCTGGTTTGAGCAAGTTGGAGTAGTTGACAGCTAGGGGCGTAACTTACCCCTGCTGGAAACTGTTCCATTATAATTTTAGATTTACCTTCTCCCTGCTTACTGGTAATCGGTAAAGCATGAAGGGGCAACAAATGTAAAACCTGATGGGGGATTAAAATTAATCTATCGCACCTTTCGGGAATCTGCTTAATGATGTCATCAATGGACAGAATATCAGCCAGCTCATCTAGGCGGTTACTCAGGTCGTTTTGCCAATTATTTTTATTGATTTTATCAGCTTTGTAATCTCGTAAATACTCATCTTTCCAATTTACAAATTTGTCTAAGTCTTGTGGCTCAGATTGCCAAACTATTGGCTGTTGAGTTTCCCTGGTAAAGATGAACGTGAGCAGCTTATCCCATGTAATGTAAAATTCTACAATGGCAGTGTGGTCATCTAAATTGTTCTTAAATTGCTCAAAGTTAAAGCTAGAACCGATAGGTAAATATTGGTATTGTAAATCATTACGCTGCTTTCGCAACTGTTGGAGATGTTGTGCTAAGACTTTTCGATTGTCAGCTTTACCCTGTTGGATTTGATATTGACCTGCCGCTATTTCATTCCTGTATTGTTCTAGTTTAGTAACAACATCTACAGGAAAGATGGTTTTCAGGTCACGGCTGAGAATCTTGTCTGGTCATCGATCCCGAATCCGGCCTCGACGGGCTGGTCAACGTCGGCATCGACGGCGGTGTCGTCGCCGATCTCTCGCTCGAACCGTTGGACGGGCTCGAGTCCTGGGATGCGACCGGCAGGGTCGTCGCCCCCGGGTTCGTCGACCTCCTGTCCTATGAGCCGAACCCGTTCGGAGTCTGGCTGAAACTGGCCGACGGGGTCACCACCAACCTTGCCATGCACGGGGTCTCCAACTACGCCCCGGCCTTCTTCCGCCGCTATGAGGAC
>NZ_JAAHFV010000466.1:0-4296 GCF_010672755.1 Moorena sp. SIO1F2 | reverse complement strand
TCTAATATCGCCAGCATGTCATATACTAATTCTAGGATATTGTCTTTGTGCTGACTCCCGTTCGGTAGGGATTTCAACTCCTCAATTGCTTGCTGTTGCACTCTACCTCTACCGAGAATTCTCAACCATAAGGTTTCCGGGGTCACTGGTAGTTGGTGAATCGCCACAATCGCCGTATACAAGGATTTCCCCAGAAAGTACATCCCCTTGGGATAATTAACTAAATCTGGTTGAAAATTAAAGCTTTCTAAAAACTCTTCCGAAGCGGTTGGGGAAAGAATCCATAAACGAGGCAGTTCTGTCACCCTAACTTGGGCATTAGTGCGCTTAGCCTGACGGAAAACTTGACCATGAACCTGAATCAGTTTACCGATACAACTTAGCACCTCAAATTTAGTAACTGGGTTGCGGAACGGTTCAAAAATAGCAGGAGTTGTGGCCAGTTGTCCGAGTAATCCTAGGCTTTGTCCATTGGTGGTTAGTGGCTGGGATGGCAAAAAGTAAACATCAATTTCTTGAACTTCCCCAGGCACTTTCCAGCTCGTTTCTACCTTCCCCAGGGGGTCGAGGAGTTCTTTCAGACATTGTTTGGCAAATTGGTCATGGACGTTTCTGGTCATGGAACAGCCTAAAAACTATAGGAAAGGGAGTAGGGAGTAGGGAGTAGGGAGTAGGGAGTAGGGAGTAGGATAAAATTATCTATAACTCATAATTATTATAGCTGATAATTAGTCATTTTTTTTAATAAAAAAATTAATCAAAAAAACGGTGGTCAGTTTTTAAAAACTGACCATAAAAATCAAGGCTTCTTTAGCATCACCCCAAAAAGTTATCGGATTTATTTCCTACTCTTCCTTCCTGTTCCCTGCTCCCTGTTCCCTATGACCTACTATTTATAAGTATTCAACCGAAAATGAGATAAAATAGAGTGGGTGCATAATGCCAGCTCGGATGAACCGTTCTATGTTCCAACCGCAGCTTGGTACAGAATAGGGTAAAAACTACTAATAGAAAAGTAAGATGACCGATTTACAAACGTTTTACCGAGCTACCAACCCCAGTAAAACCTTAGCGGTGGACAATGAGGAGGATCGCAAGTATTACATTGATTTCTCTTCAGTACGGGGCGGTCAGATTATTGAAAAACTTAGAAAAAAGATTGCTATATTTTCACCAAATCAACCTACCTGTGAACTGTTTACTGGGCATATTGGCTGCGGCAAGTCTACGGAGTTGCTCAGGTTAAAGCTGGATTTAGAACGGTCAGGATTTCATGTGGTTTACTTTGAGTCCGACCGAGACTTGGAAATGAGCGATGTTGATATTAGCGATATTTTACTGGCGATCGCCCGTCGAGTCAGTGAAAGTCTCAAAGGCGCTGGCATTAGCCTTCAACCAGGGTACTTCCAGAGGTTATTTGGTGAAGTCACAGATATCTTAAAAACACCGATGGAGCTATCGGATGTAGAATTCTCTGTAGGGATTGCCACCATTACCAGTCAAGCGAAAGCTAGCCCTAAGCAGCGGGATAAGTTGAGAGGATATCTAGAGCCTCGAACCAATGGACTTATTGAAGCCATTAATCAGGAGGTGCTGGAGCCTGCTATCAAGAAATTGAAACAGACCGGGAAAAAGGGACTAGTAGTTATTGTTGATAACCTTGACCGCGTGGACTCTATACAAAAGCCCTTTGGTCGTCTTCAGCCAGAATATTTGTTTGCGGATCGAGGGGCACAGTTGCGGGGACTGGGCTGTCACGTGGTTTACACGATTCCATTGTCACTGCGGTTTTCCAATGACTTTGGGATGGTGACTGAACGGTTTATGACCGACCCCAAAGTCCTGCCAATGGTACCTGTACAGTTACGGGACGGTAGTAAACATGAACAGGGAATGGCACTGCTGCGACAGATGGTACTAGCAAGAGCATTCCCAGATTTAGAGCCAAACCAGCGTCTGACTAAAATTACAGCAATTTTTGACAGTGCTGAAACCTTAGACCGTTTATGTAGTGCTAGTGGCGGTCATGTGCGGAATTTGCTTCGGTTTCTCAATGATTGGATCATGGAAGAAGGAAAACTACCCCTGTCCCGTAATGGTCTAGAACGTATGATTAAGGCTCAGCATCATAAACTTGTGTTAGCGATCACTGATGATGAGTGGGATTTACTGCGTAAAGTAGCTAAGGATAAGAAAGTGACTGGAGATGATGGATATCAAATCTTAATCCGCAGTCGCTTTGTTTATGAGTATTATGATCAAGAAGAACCTTGGTTTGATGTTAATCCGATTTTGGCAGAAGCTAAGGAACTACAGCTATGAGTGCCTCCGATAAAACCAAAGAGGTTACTGCCTACAACGAGCGTGCGTTGCAAAGATTGGCTTGGGCAATGGAAGCTTCTCAGGGGCAATTTTCACTGATTTTTGCACACTGTAACTATACCTATGTACAGCAGCAAATGACTGAGCGGCTCCGAGAAAGCTGTCCTGTTCCAATCCGCGAGGTTGTGCTGAAAAAGTCTGATCGCAAACTTTATAGCAATATTCGGCAGGATTTAGGAGATCAGCAACCAGGGGCTATGATGGTCTTTGGCTTAGAGGCCGTTGATGATATTGATAGCTTGCTGACTGCCACTAACCAAGTGCGGGAAGAGTTTCGGAAAAATTTCCATTTCCCCCTAGTGCTGTGGATTAATGATGACGTTCAAACCAAATTGGTTCGGGTTGCTCCTGATTTCGAGAGTTGGGGCACAACTAGGGAGTTTCAAACCCCTCCTGATTCCTTATCTTATGAATTAATCTATACTCTCTCTCAACAAGCTAAGGAGATATTGGCTACCTTTCCAGACTCTGATCCCGACAAATTTTTGTATGAGCTGAATCGGGGGATAGATGATCTATCGGAATTTGGTTTAGCTTGGCAAGATTTACACCATCACAACCAGGAAATAGAACCAGATTTAGACGCTTTTTTTTACTTTATGGCAGGTCGAAATTACTATGTTAAACAACAGTTTGAACAATCATTACTTTACTTTCAAAAAAGCTTAGATATATGGCAAAGGCTAACCCGCTGCGATTGGCAAGGGATGGTTTTATTTCATATCGGTTTATGTCCTTATGTAAAACCTGAAGGAAAAAAAATATTTGAGCAATGTGTTGATAGTTTAGCTCAGATATCTGATCAGGATTTAGCTAACCGATTGATTACTCAAGTTGCCAGAGTATTGCAACGCTTGCAACGATGGGAAGACTTAGAAACCTTAGCCCAAAGGTCTCTAAAACTCCATAGAGCCAGTGATAATTCGATTGAGTTAGCTAAAGATTATGGTTTTCTGGCCGAGGTGGCTTTAGATAAATTAGCTTGGAATGAAGCTAAGGAATTAGCAGAGCAAGCACTCTCAATCCTGAAAACTAGTTTGTCGGATGAATCAACAGCAATTTCATCGGAGCATAAGGCAAAATTAGATGGGATGCCATCTGTTGATAAAGCTTGGTATTTATTATTATTAGCAAGAGCAGAAAAAGGTCTTTGTAAGTATCAATACAGTATCAATTATCTGGAAAAAGCTAAAGCAGAAACTCAAGCCCATTATGCTCCAGAGCTTTATATTAGGATTTTGGCAAGCTGGCGAGAATTATATCTTGAAAAGGGTGACTATCTAGCTGCTTTTGGAGTTAAACAAGAACGAATATCCATTGAGCAACAGTTTGGCTTGCGAGCCTTTATCGGTACAGGGAGATTACAGCCAAAACGAAGGAGAACTAAGTCTCAACTTCCAGCCCTTGAGCAGCCTGAAATGGTTGCAGACGAAATCATCGCTTCTGGCCGACAAAAAGATATCAATAATTTGGTCGAAAGAATTGGCAATACTAGTTGTAAATTAACTGTTATTCATGGAGCATCTGGGGTTGGTAAAAGTTCCTTAATCTATGCAGGATTAGTTCCAATTCTCAAGCAACGAGCCATTGGTCAACGAGATGTGCTGCCAATTCCCATACGAGTCTATACTGACTGGGTTAGGCAGTTGGGCAAGTTATTGGTTAATTCACTAAAAACAAGAGGGCTTAGTCTTTCTGTTGAAGCAGATTCAGTAACTACCATCTTGGAACAGTTGCAAGAAAATGGTGACCGAAACTTACTAACAGTTTTAATTTTTGATCAGTTTGAAGAATTATTTTCGGATCTACCAGATCTAGTCGAGCGCAATCTTTTATTGGAATTCTTAAAAACAGCAATTGACTATATTCCTTATACTCAAGTTATTCTGTCATTAAGGGAAGACTCTCTACACA
>NZ_JAAHFV010000465.1:0-4329 GCF_010672755.1 Moorena sp. SIO1F2 | reverse complement strand
CCAAGCGTGGACAATCCCAGCAGCAGTGAGTAACTTTTTGGGAGCAATCCATACCATGGCTAGGAAAACTGTGTTCACTCCAACAGCAACTAGCCAAGGATTTAAAGAAAGAATATCATCAAGCATAAACGGGGACTCACCCAACCCAGCATCTGGGGGATGGGTTCTAGTTTTTTTCCTGAAGGCAACCAGCCTTTTAGTTTTGCTCTATTTGGATCATAGAGATAGTACTCTTCTACTCCATGGGTCCGGTAAAACTTGAGTTTATCGTCTTCTAATTCCTTGATGGTGTTGGTTTCTGATGCTATTTCAAAGGTGACTTGGGGATTAAGATTATCTTCAACCCAGGTCTTGTAAGAACGCCGATGCCCTTTGGGTCTACCGATAACTACCATCACATCCGGGGCTTGGTTGATTTTGGGTTGTCCTTGTATTGGATACCACAACAAATCCCCAGCAATGAATACATTAGGGTCATCTTTGAAGTGGACTTCCAGGCCATACTTAATGGTGGTAATTAGTTCAAATTGAAGGGTATTGTCGGCCATGGGTTTCCCGTCACTTTCGGGATAGAAGATGTCATCGGTGGTGGGAGTAATTTGCTGAATCATAGGATAAATTTTCACCAAATACTGGAAGCCTATTCTATCTTATCACACCCCATAAAAAACTACCATTTTAACAGAGTTTTGGTGAAGCAAACGTGTTATAATTTAATTGGTGCTTGATCTTAGATTCAACAACTAAGGGATGTGTGATGTTTAATTATAGCAATCTCCCCAAGATTTTCCCTTCAATCTCTTGGAAACTCTCTTTGGTACCGGTATCTTCTGTTCTCTTGCTCCTTGGTGCTTGTCAGAATAGTCCAACAATCAACCAAACAGTTAACCGAGGTTTAGAAATTCGCTTTCTGGCAGGGAGTGACTTAAAAGATTTTTGCGATCGCGTAGCGTGACCTTCGGTCAATCGCGCTGCAACCAAACTCAATAACTCCCAGCCTTTACTAAAGGATGGTACTCCCTTTTATCTAACCTGCGATACTAAAGGAAGTGGGGATGTGGTGGAGGAAGTTCTTAATCTTACTAAACAATTGCAATCCGGTGCGATCGCTCCTGAAGACTCCCAATTTCCTACTTTAATTTCTGTCGATGGAGAAATTTACCAGAGTCAGCTGATATTCCAGATTAATAAAATTTTTCCAGGACAAAACTATCTCCCAGATTTAACTGAATCACCTCTGCTTGCTTACAGTCCGATGGTCTTTATGACCCAAACTGATTTAGCCGGAAGTTTAGCAGCAGTGGACGATCTCTATGTTTCCTTGGTAGGGGCGAAAAATCACCAGGATCTAGACCCCAAGGCGGCTCCTTTACCAATAACCTACGTTCACACTGCTCCAACCCTTTCTAATTCTGGCTTGCAAACCCTAGTGGCTCAATTTGCTTCGGTTTCCGGTAAGCGTCCTGAAGAACTCACCATAGCTGATGTAAAAAAATACCAAGATCGGGTTCAGAAAATCCAAAACAAAATAACCCGTTACGGCAAATCCACCGGGTCTTTAGCGAAATCGATGGTGAAAAACGGTCCGTTTTGGGCTTCTGTGGGCTCTGTCTACGAATCCTTAGTGATTTCTGCCAACAGCCAAGGTAATAATACGGTTAACTATCAAGCGGTTTATCCTTCTGCTACCTTCAGTTCTAACATCCGCGCCATCCTCCCCAATGCCCCATGGGTGAGTGAAAAAGAGAAAGCAGCAGGGGAAAAAGTTATTGAATTCCTACGGCAACCAGAAACCCAAAAAATTGCGGTAGACTTGGGCTTACGTCCAGGGATTCCAGGGGTGCCCCTTGGCAGTAAGTTTTCCTCTGAATTTGGGGTACAAGCTAATCCTAAATACGATTCCTACCGTCCTCCTAAACCGGAAGTGGTAGAAGCGATGTTGCAAAGTTGGCAAAGCTACGCCAAAAAACCTTCCCAAGTTGCTTTAGTCGTAGATGTTTCCGGTTCTATGAGAGGTGAGAAACTCTCGGCTGTGCAGAATACGTTACTGAACTACGTGCAGAATATCGGTTCAAGGGAAAAGATAGCGATTATTCCTTTCAGTAATGAGATTAAGCAGCCATTTATGGTGGAAGGAACACCCCAAGGAAAAGCTGAGGGTATAAAATTTATCGGTAGTCTGAAAGCTGGGGGAGGAACTCGATTATATGATAGTGCTATTTTTGCTCGGAACTGGTTAAAACAAAATTTTAAAACAGACGCAATTAATGCGGTGTTGATTTTAACCGATGGTCATGATTCTGGCTCATAAATTACTCTCGACCGCCTCTCACAACAATTACAAAGCAGTAACTTTGAAGCGGATGAAAGTATTGCTTTTTTCACCGTCGGTTACGGCAAACAATGAGAATTTAGTCCTCAAGTATTGCAAACAATTGCTGAACTAAATGGGGGCTATTATCGTCAGGGCAATCCCGAAACGATTTCTAAGTTGATCGCAGATTTACAAGTTGAGTTTTAAGTAAATTATAGCAGTTATCAATTGGATGAGGTACAAAGATCTTGGTTTTAGGGAGCAGGGAGCAGGGAGCAGGGAGCAGGAAAAAAAATTACATGTACCTCATAATATTAGTTGTCGCAATATAGTTAAAGTTAATTATCAGTCGCTGATTACCGATTACCAAACCCATGTTAACCTTTGCAAATCCTCTTCATTATCCCCTAGCGGTCTTAGCAGGAGGTGTAGTCCTGGCGATCGCAGTACGAGTTGCTCGACTTCCCAGCCCCATGGCTATTCCCCTAGCAGGAGTGGTGACGGTGGCTGGTGCTACTGTTCTTAAGCAAAAGGAAAGTCAACGACCCCCGACTCTACAAAACCCTGCTTTGGAAAGAGAATTACAACAGGTACGACAACAGGCTCAACTGATTGCTCAGAAAGCAGAAAGCCTGCGCTCAGAATCGGAAAAACTTGCCCTTGCTACCACCGAAATGGAGCTACTTTCTACGATTCAATTCGCATGCGATCGCGTAGCGTGACCTTCGGTCAATCGCGCTTTGGAATTACCCACCAAAATTGACCAATTCTCCCAACGTCTCCATGGTACCGACTCCCTGCTTTCGGTAACCGATTTACAGCAACAGTTGCAAGAAGTAGAAGCCAAACAAAATAATAGTTCTGGAGTCGCTAGGCAACAATTACAACAATTAGCGACCAGCTTGCAGCACAACATTACCCTGGCTCGACAAGGGGAAGATGCTAGACAAGCCCAGGTGATTGCTCTAGCTACTTTGATTACTGATACTGCGGGAGTTCTACAACAGTTGCAGAATCGCCTGCGCACAAGCAATTTAGAAGATACCCAAACCGTGGAAGAATTGCGCTCCCTCAGTACCGAATTGGCAGGTTTTCAAGACAATATGGCTCTTTTCCTCTCTTAACTAGATAGTAAGCTAATGCGCTACGCGCACGCTACTTGAGGTGCTATCAGCTATCAGCTATATGCTATATGCTATCAGCTATAGCGGTTTTCAATACCCAATTGTAAACTGCTGTAAATAACTTAAGTTTAATACCAACTGATCTATTCCCTGTTCCCTGTTCCCTGTTCCCTATTCCCTATTCTCTCTTCTCTCTTCCCTGTTCCCTGTTCCCTGTTCCCTGTTCCCTAAAAAATCAGAAAACTCAATAAAGTCGCAAGCCGCTATAATAATTCATGGATAATAAAACCAATAAAACAATTACCTCCTTGGGTATTATTGCTGTTTCCCTAGGCATTGCCTACGCTCCTTTACCAGGATTAAACCAAACCCTTTATGTCGTCACTGGAACAGAATTGCAAGAACCCCTCGCTGTTCTGGAACAACGTTTTGAAGAAACCTATTCTAATATTAACATCGAATTTAAATTCCAAGGCTCCCAGGAATTAGTAAATCGCTATCTCGATGAAAAGAAGGATTTTAAACCCACAATTTTAATTCCCGCTAATGGGGTTTTGTTGAATGAGTTAAGCGATCGCTGGCAAGCCCAAAACACTAGTGAACCTTTTTATGATAACCCCCAACCCATTGCCAAAACCCTCTTAGTAGGTATTGCTTGGCCAGAACGGGGACAAGTTCTGTTTCCCGATGGTCGTTTTCAATGGTTAAAACTATAAAATGCCATGAAAAAGCGCAATTGGCAGGAGATTGGAGGCAATCCTAACTGGGGTAGTTTTGACTTTGTGACTACCGATCCTAATCGTTCCAATAGCGGACAACTGACCTTAAGTATAGGGACACAGAGTAATTCTGGGGGCGCAACCTTATCCCCAACTAATTTTAATAGCTCGA
>NZ_JAAHFV010000464.1:0-4337 GCF_010672755.1 Moorena sp. SIO1F2 | reverse complement strand
TCTTACGGTAAATTCAAACCACTCGCTATTGCATCAAGACAGGGATTTGTCTGACTATTATTGGCATCCCCTTTGGAATACAGGCTATCAAGCTGGGCATCGCTACTCTGGCACCATTTGGCAGAACGATTGAGGAAACGTCAGACGCTGGTAGCCTCCTCAATAGGATTTTTAACATTATCTGGCTGCTCGTCTTTGGCTGGGAGATTGCCGTTGCTCATTTGGTCTCAGGGCTAATTTTAGCTATTACAATTATTGGCCTTCCCTTTGCCCAACAGCATTTTAAATTAATTCCCCTGTCTCTATTTCCCTTCGGTAGAGAATTGCGCTAAATTTTATAGTCAATACTTTTGTATTTATGGATAACACAGTTTTATTTGGTATGGGCACTTTGCAGGAGTGGCTAACAGTATTAGGTTATGCATCCTTAATTGCTTTTGTTTTTTGGCGCGTGATGCTCACAAAGCCGAAGTGATAGCTATTGATATACTATCGCAAAGGGAACAGGGAACAGGGAATAGGGAACAGGGAACAAAAATTATCACAATTCATTTAGCTTGTAGGGTGGGCAAAAACAGTTTGGTTCAAAAGAGTATTCTAGATAATATTACTTTGCCCACCCTACTTTAATTGGTATTTTTTTTACTACAAGATCGCGAACGCATTACAATATTGCGATCGCGTAGCGGCTCTAAAAGAGCATCGCACTATAAGGTACACAAGATTTCTTCCCGATTCCCGATTCCCGATTCCCGATTCCCGATTCCCGATTCCCGATTCCCTACTCCCTACTCCCTACTCCCTACACCCTACTCCTCACAACCAATTTCCCAGCAAAATAAAAGCCGACCAGTACAAGGGATGATTAAATGCCTCGCTCTGCAACAGCTCCTGTTGAGCAAGACGCAGAGCTTCAGCCTTGGTAACCTTGCCTGTGGCTAACCTCTGATAGAAGCGAGTCATTAACTCTGTAGTGGCAAGATCGTCCACAGTCCATAGACTGGCAAGGGTACTGCGTGCCCCCCCACGCACGGCGATACCAGCCAATCCCAAAGCGGCTCGGGAGTCTCCTTTGGCTGTCTGACAAGCACTGAGGACGAGTAATTCAATCGGATTTTCTTGCTTTTGATCGGTTCTGATCAGAGTATTTAACTCATTGAGATTGATCACGTCATCCCAGGTCAGCAGAAACGTTTCTTCAGCTACTGAACTAAATTCACCATGAGTTGCTAGATGAACCACTTTGTAACTAGAGGTATTAACTTCTGTATTGAAGTTGGATTCAGTAAAGGATTCATTGAGTAGAATCAATGAGGGAACTTGAGCCTTGATATTCTCTAATTCCACCTTCACTCCAGGAAGTGCTCCTAATTGGGGACGATGGGGACGAACTTCCGTCACTCCAGCACTCAGAACCGAAACGTTTTGTCTGACATTGGCTTGAGAGTCGATTAGTTGTAAACTAGGTGCTACCGCAATACTATATTTCTCGATCAAATGGTCTTCCCCGTCATAAAGCACAGACATGGGAAGATCACGCAGAGCCCCATCTGGTATAAATACTAGAGTGCGGATGTTACTCTTGGCTAGTTCGGTTTCAATGGAGCCGATTAACCAGTCGTGTATTGTTTGTAAGTTGTCCTTTCTCAGGACTCGCCAAGGGCTAGTAATATTTATCTTTACCGAAGCCAGTTGTTGTTCTATTTCTGTTTGAGGTAAGTTAGTAGTAATCTGGCGCAGGGGTTGTCCGGGCAAAGTTACAATTACTTCCAAGCGGTCTGGCAAGATAATGGTATAGAAGATAGCAGCGTTAGGATCTATTTCGTCGATATTAACGGGTTTAGCATCTAAACAAGCATCCCGAAAGAAGTTATCTAGTTCTGCGAGTTGTAGGGATTCAATCACATCTCGTGCTTGTTTGAGGTTTTCTTGAGATGCATTGGGTTCTAGGAGTAGTGCTACTAATTCTCGGTAGACTGGTTCGACGCTTTCGCGAAACTCAAACTGAAGATCGCTACTAATCGCGACTAGGTCACTACGGATAGATTGGAGGGTTTGCACCGATTGAGCATAGGCCGCGTTCGCGTTTTTTTTATCCTGTTTTAGATTCAGAATTCTGCCCAGTTGCCATTGCCATTGATAAGCTAAATCCGGAGCCTGGATTTCTTGAGCAATCAGTAAGGCTTTTTCCGTCAAGTCTTGGGCTTCATCAAGACGTTGATTGTATTCGTATAAGGTTCCCAAGTTACCTAGGGCTTCAGCTTCGGCTCGTTTATCTCCTAAATTCCTAGCTAGCTTAATAGCATCGGCGAGATAAGTAGCTAGTTCCTTGGGAGATGTGAGTTGTGATGTTGTCGGTTTTAATAGGGTTTTGGCTAGATTAATTCTAGCATTGATAGCGGTCTTACTGGGAGATAATTTAGTTAAGGTATTTTCGATAGCTGGCAATAACTCTCTGGCTTGTGACCACTCTTGTTGAGCTATTACTATACTCAGTTGATTTAATTGCCCTTGAATCTTAAGATCTGCTAGGGGAGATTCAAGGACAACCCGTTGATAGAAATCTATTGCCTCTGCTGTGTCTCCTTTTAATCTAGCGGTATTGCCTAAACTGAGCAGATTGTCAGCAATCAAGGTCTGATCTCGTAAGTTTTCCGCTATGGCTAAACTTTGTTGTAAAATTGCTTGAGATTCCTTGAATTTTCCTACTCGGCGCAGCACATCACCTAGGTATTGGAGGGCGGTACTTTTGAGTTGGCTATCCGGTTGGTCTTGGATAGTTTCCTGGATTTGAGTTAAGGTTTTAGTAGCTTGATTATACAACCCTAATACTCGTAAGGCTTGGACTTGGTAAATCTGACTTTCTGTTAATTTAGTTAAGTCTCCGATATCTTGGTAGATAGCACTCGTTTGCTGCCAAGTGGATAAGGCTTTCTCCCCCTGACCTAGAGATAAGTAGACTTGTCCTTGAACTTCTAATATTTGGGCTTGTAATTGTTGATGTTCTGTAGTATTATCAAGTTTGTATAGTTTGGTTAAACTCTGGGATAGTGTTTCTTTCGCTTGGTCTAGGTCTCCCAAGGTTTGATAAACTAAAGCGAGATTGACTAAGGAATTAATTTCACCAATAAAGTCGCCACTGTTGCTGTAGTTACTAATCATTTGCTCCAACAACGGGATAGCCTCTTGGTATTGACCTGTTTCATAGAGGTGTTGGGCTTGTTGGTCTAGGGAATCGGGAATCGGGAATCGGGAATCGGGAATCGGGAATTGGGAATCGGGTGTGATGACAACAGAATTTGATAAGGCTTTCCCGGATGGCAGGAAGCAGGTTAATGCGATGGCAATTAAAAATGATAGTTTTTTCATAATAATTAAGGGAATTTAGAATGAAGAATGAAGAATGAAGAATGAAGAATTGATAATTTATAATCGGTAATCGGTAATCGGTAATCGGTAATCGGTAATCGGTAATCGGGAAGATTTCAAAGTAATAATAGTTGATTAGTTTAGTACTTAAATTTATAGTTATCATTAATTTTTTTTTTACTGGATAAATGCATTTATTGAAATTAATAATAAAGAGGTCTTTCAGGAAATCAGCTTCACAAAAAACTTTACTTTATATAGCATTTAGTTGGGATGTAAACATAGGATTTATGGAAAAAGCGCTGCTCCCAATTCTCAATTCTTCATTCTCAATTCTTCATTCTCAATTCTTCATTCTCAATTCCCTCTTCCCACATGACAATCAAGATTGGGCAATATCTGCTCAACAGGAGTTCCGTTAAACGGTTGCGCAGTCAGAATAATCGTGCCATCCTTTGCTATTACCCAGCCTTGGGCTTCGATAATCACTTTTTTGTCTTGACGGGGTCTAACTGTTCGCGTAGCGTGGCCAAAGGCCTTGGGTTGCTGTGGTAATGGTTTTCTAGTGTTGGCTAACCCAGGACGAGTTCGCCACCTGACTGTTCTGTGGGCATTAATCACTGGATCTTCTGGAGTTGGTGGTAAACCGCCTTTGCCAGTAATAATAAAGGAACTGCCCCCAGCAATCCGATTATTTTCAAACGCACAAATGTCATTAGCCAGGATAGCTTCTGCATCGAGATACTCTTGAACCGGGATAAATCGGGATAAACCCGGATAAGACGGTCAAGGTGCAATTTATTATTGCCTGAGTGAGGAGTGGTAGTCAGCAATTGGAGTTAAGCCTCCCACTCATCTGTCTAGGCTTTCCTGGCATCTCGACCAGGAGTTGCTTGAAAGCCCGAGTTTTGCTATGTTTGGAGTCAAGCCATCCAAGCTCAACTGCATCTAGCAGACTCAGTCCCATA
>NZ_JAAHFV010000463.1:0-4339 GCF_010672755.1 Moorena sp. SIO1F2 | reverse complement strand
TGGTAATAGTCGGATATCTTTACACTACTATTACCTATTCGCTATTCGCTAAAACCCCAAGGGCGTAAGTACCTCAGCTATTTGATAAGGGCTATAATCTGATCATATAGCCCCTTAGAAGCCTCACGGATTTGGTCATTACCAACGATAATCCCTAATAAAAACCCCACAAGTACCCACAATAAAACGTTTCCATTACCACTAATCAAAACCCCCAATAAAACCCCTACAATAAACCCTAAAAATACCGCTTTGATCGGGATAGAATTTAACTTGTTTGCCAGAAGTGCATCTAAAAGTGGGGAAGACGTTGTATCTGAAGGCTGTTGTGGTACATCTTGACTAGTTTCTGGGCTATAATTTTCTTGGTATTCTAAATTTTTATCCGAATTATCTGAAGTTGATGTTGGCTGTTGGTTTTCTTCTCGTGTCAATCTATTATCGATGTTTTTGAGAACTTTCAGTAATTCATTTTGGATATTATCCTTGTTTTTAATATAAGCTTCTACTCTTTGCTCTGAGAATAATAACTTCTGTCTCAAGGTTATCCCTTGATCGGGTATGTAGTTTTTTGATTTCTGGTATTTGTCCTGAGCCTCTTGATATTTTCCCTGTTCAAAGAGTAAATCACCCCGTTTGAGTAGCACAATCGCTATCAACTCTTTATCTTCTAATCTCTGATTAGTTCGTTTTTCTAATTCCTCTAGTAGCAGAGACTGATCTTCTGTTCCAGAAGTCAGACCCCATTTGAAAAGCCTTAACAAATCGCTGCTTTGTATTGTAGAGGTAAACTGAACTGGAATGTCCAAAAGACTACGTGCCCAGTCCAGGTTATAAAACCACCCTTTCACCAGATAAGGGATAAGATACTTCCAACCTTCTTCTTCACTTTTCCAGAACCAATAATAAATCCAATCACTAATTATCTCTCGATTCTCGGAATTATTAATCCACTCTTCGGCACTAGTGGTTAAACTATCGGTTAAGCGGATATCCCTTGCTTGGTTAATGTCATATTCGTTAAAGCGCTTTTCTAGATAAATTCGGGCTTCCCTACTGATTTCCTTGACCAGTGAATCATTGCGCTGTTTTTCGATCAAAAATTTCTTGAAGAAGACTTGATGCTGATCATCTAGCCTTAATTCATGAGAAACAAAGGAATAGCGTTGGTATAGCTCTTGTCCTCGACTCTGTAAGTCGGGAGTATTCAGCATGCTCTGCAAAAATTCAGAATCAAAGCGACGCATCATGGCGAGGAGATAAACTGCTCGCAAATCTTCTTCGGTATCTTGAAATTTACTAAAGTGAGTCAGAAAGCGTCCGCAAGCTGTTGCCACAATTTCAGCGTGAGAATATCCCTGTTCAGAAACAATATCATTAACGGGAATTCCTTCACGCCACATCGTTGCGGCTAGATTAACCACTAAGGGAATGCCACGGCTGATTCTATCAATTTTATTGACATCCTCATCTGCAATACTTCGCTCAATACTTCGCTTTGAGACAAATTGACGGAAATATTCCTCGGTCTGATCTGAAGAGAATTCATCCAGGGAATAGCTAATCACATGGTCATCGCCAAAGGTCTGTCGATAACCTCGAAAATATACTCCAGACGTAAATTGACCTAAAGAATTAGCTGCTTCGTAGCGAACATCTTTATCTTCTTCGTTATTATTTAATACTCCTGTTAGTAAGTCAACAGCGCGTTGGTTATCTAGCTTACCAAGAGCTTTCACCACTTCAATTTTGCTGATTGAGCTGCTGGACTTGTCATCCTGAAGCTCTCCCTTTTGTAAAAAATTATTAGCATAACGAAAAGCAACGTAATCCCGGAGTAGTAGATGTCGAAAACAATAAACCTGTTTTTCAGAAGTCTCAAATAATAATTGGATAGTTCTAGCTAAGCGAGTAAAAGCATCTCTCTGTTCCGGTTGAGGGATAACTTTAGAAAAAATTTGCTCTTCTATTTTAGTATTATCGGGTTCTGAATCACTCATCATCACTACCGCAATTGCCCCTAGCTTTTCCTTGAGTTCCTCTGCCGAAGAACATGGTAGGTTTTGTTGACTTCTGTTTTCTTTTTTATTCTTTTCTATACTAAACCCTTGTTCGATAAATCTGTCAAACAATTGTTCGTGAGTACTGACTCTCGAAAACTGTTTGACTTCGCCGTCGCTCTCTTGATTTTGGTAGGTCGAAATTAATGTATATAAAAGAAATGGCGTGCGAACCATTTTGAGTAAATCTGGACTCTTATCCAGTAGATTCCAGAGTCTTGCCCCTTGTTGATTATCCGTAAAAGTAGAGTCAAACGTGACATACTGTTTAATTTCTGCTTCACTCAAACGATTGAGGACTACTGCACCATTTAAGTTGAGTGGATTGTTATCATCATTCCCCGTTATCTCTTCATAATCTCTACGGCGACAGCTAATCACTATCGAAACTTGCTGGAAACCATCAAGAGAGTTTAAACTATCAATAAATTTAGCACGATAGTCTTCACGAGGGGCATTTGGATCTTGTGGTTTTTGAGATACATTTAACGGAAGTTCATCTAATCCGTCTAGTAGTAATAATACTTGATGATCTTGAATTTTTTTTTCGAGATAATCCCCTTCTAATTTTGTTTGCTTGGCTAACCAGTCAATAATACTCTCTTTACTGATTTCTTTTCGATCATTATAAATTTCAGTCCAGGTGTAAATTTCTGCAAAAATTGGCAACAATGAACTTTGATTATCAATTCGCTCTTCTACCTTTTTGATAGCAAATTTAATCAATGAGATAGTTTTACCGCCCCCTGGCTCACCAAGCAGCAATAATCGACTCTTGTATTTATGGAAACTCTCATCTAAACCAGTAATTTCTTCTTTACGGGAGATTACTTCCTTACCTATACCTATAGCCGTGGACTTATCTTTATAAGTACGCTTAAAGGGATAGATTTTAAAAAATTTGTTGCTTAACTTTTCTTTAAGAGAATCTTTTAACTCTTGCAAATAGTTGCTGACTATATCTTTAGATACCATAGTTTTGGTTATTTTAAAATAAAGTTTTTTTGTGCTATTGTATAGCGAAACTATAGATGCAACCCTGTTGTTTAAAACCCAACTACTATGATTTGGGGTTATTCTGGGGAACTAAAATTCCATCAATATAATCTCTGAAAGGGTAAGATAAAATAGAGTTGGGATTTAGTTCCTCGAAAATGCCTAAAGCAAGAACTAAGAGTAGGATTTATAACTAGCTTTTGCTGCCTCTCGATCCTCTGCCAGTTCTTCAGGAGTCATTTTCTGGAGTGCCTTTTGGTAATAAGCCTGATTAGGTTTCCCTGTATTAATCATACTTTGAAGTAATGGAGAACGTTCACCTTCTGGATAACGGGCTTTCATGTACTCTGTATAACTTGGCATCTGTGACCTCTTGGCACATTCTAAGGAATAAGCCAGTATATCTCTGCGCCCGTGATATTTATCATTAATATACCCTAGTTTTTCTCCAATCAAGTCTATTTGCTCGTCCTTAGCACCAGCAGCAGCAGCGACCGCTAGAACTATAGCAGTACGTTCTTGGAAAGAGGCACAAGCACCACCAACACAAAATCCGGCGTGTGCATCATTTGCTCTGCCATCAAGTGCCGCTGTTCCTCTGCCAATCATCGGTATTTTTCTAGTTTCTCCATTAGGAGTTTTGAACGTAACAGAACCGAAAAAATTAACACCATCTTCTATGAAGGGTTCGAGATAACTTTCTATAGTAAGAGGTTGCCGTGGCTGGTTATCAAGGATTAATTCTACGTCAACGCTTTTTGTTGATACATCCTCTGTTTTAGTTCTATCTCCATCCGGATCGGCGTAGGCATTGCCAGTTTCAATAAACTTGATGTCTAAGATTTTATTATTAAATCTAATGCCAAGGGCTTGCAAGGCATCAACTTGTGTTTCTGGATTAGATAGCTTACTAATTATTTCTGATATACTTACCTGTTTCGACTCTAGAGTTGTGTAGGGATTACCTTCTCTGGCTCTAATTGGATACTCCATCTTGGGTATTAGTTCATTACATAAGTTTACTCTAGTATAGATAATATTTAAATAACTTTTTGTGCTTAATTTTACGTTAGTTAGTGTTTGCTGAAGATATCTTAGCTTTTAAACGTTCCAGGAAGAATGGATCGTCCGAGTATCGCTCCAAAGCTTGTGCTGCAGGTTTGTAGCCACCGGTTTTTAGATATATATACTTGAGAGCTTCCTTGACAGCATCTCTAACATCAGATATAGCATCATTACGCCACCTATCCACCAGAATTTTTTGTACCAATTGGGTTTGTTCA
>NZ_JAAHFV010000462.1:0-4390 GCF_010672755.1 Moorena sp. SIO1F2 | reverse complement strand
CTTGAATTGTGTTGAATAACTCACCGATTATCTTTAAGTTAACTATATAGTATTAACTACTAGATGCCTGAAGCCCCATCTCGATTTATTATAACACAGGAAAATATAGGGAGTCGGGAATCGGGAATCGGGAGTCGGGAGTCGGGAGTCGGGAGTCGGGAGCAAAAATTATCACAATTTATTACTTTATTAATTTAATAGTTCCAGCGTTATCGATAAAAATAATCAAAAAAAAAAAAAAACGCGATTCTCTGAAAGATACGCTACGCGAAGGCTAACATTTTAATTCGGTACTATTTCCCCGATTATACATTCTTAATTGTACATTATTAATTCCATTTTATAACCGTACATTTTCTTTCAATTACCCCTCCAAAAAAAAATCTAAAATTCCTTGACAAACAAAACTATTATAGTTAGGATTATAAAGGTAAACCTTAAAACGTTTTTTTTACTATGTCCGACAACTTTCGCCCTAACCCAGAAAACAATCCTGAAGAGATTACTCCTAGTAATACTCCTCAAGAACCTTCCAAAAAAAAATACCCGATTAAGCACATTTTGAAGGGCTCCCGCCGGGCAATAACCAACACCATCCATACCCTTTATGCACGAGGTTACGCCCAAGTTGACGAGTGGAGCCCCCTTCAACCAACTGAAATTCCTGGCGAATTCATCACGGTAATGACAAAATACTTAATGCTGGGTTAAGGGCTTAAATTTTGGGGGGCTTTGCCCCCCTGGCCAAAGGCCAATCACATCGGATCACGTCCGAATGGGTTTACAACGTTGAGACATAGGTAACAATTCCTAGCCGTGGAAGGTATTTCTGCGGCTATTTTTTTTGGTTAGAATGTAGAATTAAGAATGTAGAATTAAGAATGTAGAATTAAGAATGTAGAATTAAGTGCGATCGCTCTTGTCTGGTGGGCAAATCGACATGAAAACTGATTACTTGGTCAAACTTTCATAATTTGCCCACCCTACTCCTTTCAAACCGCTCAACCTTCTCGCAGCTTCTCAATTTCCTCTACAGGTAAGCCAGTAGTCTGGCTAATCGTTTCATTATCTAACAGAGGCAAAAGTTGGCGTGCTATTTCGTTCTTAGTTTGTTTTTCTGTAAAAATAACTAGCCCTTGTTGGTCATGAATAAACATCTCTCTTTTTCCTAATTCCTCCAAATCTTTCCTACTTAAATTTGCCTCAGAAGCAATCCCAAATGCCTGTTTAAACTCCGGTTTTTCGGCCATTTGCGGTGGCACCGATTCTAACAAAGGTGCATTTTTTAAAAAATACATCCACAACTCATCGAGTTGCTCTAACTCCTCCAACTGCTTCTCAAACTTCGGTAGTTCCACAAACACTAACTGCAAGTGATTTTCGATGTAGTTGATGTTGGTAGTTTCTTCTCGTAACTTGAAATTAGAAATTATCTGATTATGCTCAGGAAACATGACAAAATCGGTAATCGTCAGAGCAATCACTGGCTTGAGATAACGGTAGCCTTCTCCTTTACCTAACTGTAGAGAGTAAGCTTTAGTAGCATTGTATAAAACTCTTCTGGCAAAGGATTCTACCTGCAAAACCTGCATTTCAATAATCACCAAAGAACCATTACTGAGTTTGGCCTTGACATCGAGGAAAGAGTCTTTGAGGATTGGAAGAGGAGAAGACTGATAAGGGTCAATAATTTCCAAATCTTGGATCAGAGGTTGATTGTGGTAGACCAGAGCATTGAGAAAGCTAATCAGAATCGGTTTACTTTCCTGGGATCCAAAGATTTTTTTGAAGGCAAAGTCGGTTTTGGGGCTGATAAATGTCATTACTTAGTTCTCCACTAAACGTGGTATACTATAAGTATACTATCTAAACTATATCCAATTTTTTTATTGACCAAAAATCAGATGTTGGTGCCTTACATTGACGGGCTGTACCAGGCGCTCAGAGGCGATCATTTAAGCATTCTTCAGCTAACTTAATTATGCAATCACCTAGCATTACTAACTCCTTAGATGCTTTTCTCCAACAACCCAACATAGAAGCTTCTCCTGCTTGGGAATTCATCCATGGACAGCCGAAGCAAAAACCGATGCCAACATTGTTTCATTCCCGCCTCCAGCGCAACCTCGTAAACGCCATCAACAATCAAACCCATGCTTGCGTTGCGATTCAAGAACTCCGGTGCATCATTCCTCCCTTATCCCCGGTACCAGATATTGTGGTTGTTAAACGCGATCGCTTCCAGGATCAAGATGGCCCCCTGCAAGGTTCACCGGACTGGTTAATTGAAATTCGCTCCCCTGACCAAAGCACATTAGACCTACAGAACAAAATTCTGCACTGCTTGAGCAACGGCACTAAGCTGGCTTGGCTAATCGATATTCAGCGACAGCAAATTTGGGTTTGGGAAAACCAGGAACTACCACTGGTGTTTGCCGGAACTGACATACTCCCGACCCTTGACACTATCTCAGACTTTACAGTGGAAGCAGTCATCGCCATGACCCGACAGCGATAACTGAGGGGGATTACTCGCTCTTGTCGGGTGCGTTTTTCGTTCGTTACGCTCACCCTAACACACTGTTTATTTAGCAAAACAAATAGCATTCCACTCTAGTGCGATCGCAATTGTTGCTCCGTCAACCATGTATTCACCCAAACCCGGTCGTCTTCCGACAATTGCGGTAGTGGCTCTTCATTATAATCTATTAGTAAATCATAACTAGCTTGGTCGTAGATATTACTCAATAATAGCTGTAAATCTACTAATGGTTCTGTATCTCCAGACTTCAGCGGTAAAGGAAATGAGGGGATAGGATCTGGTAAATTAAATCCATACAAATCAGCTTGAGGACGACGGTCTCCTCGACTGACTAAAATTCGATAATGGGTTTCAATATTGCTGTGATAAACTGGCATTGGTTGTCCCTTACGCAGTAAATCAATTTCTACTAAATGAGTGAAACTGCCTAAAAACTTATTTCGTTTAGTCTCATATTGCTGGCGTCCTTCCCCAGAACGTTTATTAATGGGAGAGAGGATTTCAATAGCTGTTACTACTTCTTTGGTAGCTACTTCTCGCACTTCTAAATAACCTTGCTTAATGGTTTCAGGTACAGGAACTTCTACTGTTTGGGGTTGAGTTGGAGCTTGTGCAACTGCAACATTAGTCATTGGTTTTTTAGTTGTCGCCCGTGAACCTTTGACAGTTAAATCGGGAATGCCAACTAGTAGGGATTCTTCCCCAATGGTTTCATACATGCGCACTTCAACACCAACTCTGTATTTTGGACGCAGTTGAGGAGAAAGGGATCTGGCTAGTTCAACAATGAGCCAGTGATGTACTCCTGGCCAAACTTCTGGATGTTCTAGGTAAGGGTTCATCCCTGGAAAAGGGGAAGGCATAAAATTTCCTCCTCGGTGCTTAGAGCGTTCAACTTAGAGCATTCAGCATTCAGGTTTTAGAACTTAGCTGACAGCTGACAGCTAACGGCTGATGGCTAAAAGTCTATTACTTATTCTAAAGCGCACCATTCAACACTTGTTGTGCCGAAAGCTGTAACCCCGGAAAAATAGTTGATTCAATCAACTCATCCCTGACAAAAACCGTTTCCTCATAAAGATCATCCACCAACTGCAACACCACAACCTGCTCTTTGAGCGGATCGACAATCCAATATTCGCGAATTTCCAGCAAGTTATACTCCACTCGTTTGCTGCGATAATCCGTCGTCCGAGTCGATTCGCTAACCACTTCAACCACCAAAAAAGGTGGCGATTCGTTGAGACGAATGATCGCCTCTCGATCCAGCATTCCCTGCCATTGCTCCAGTGTTGCCACCGTCACATCTGGAATCCGCGCTGTATCCCAACGTCCCCCACGGGGCGACTCGATCGCGAAGCGCTGCTGCAAGCAGATGGCAATAAACCCTTGCTTAGAAACCCAGGCTAACCCCTGAGCCTGAATTTCAGCCCGATATTGATCGTTGAGAAACTCAGTAATTGCACCATGTTGTCCTTTGGGTTGAGACATGGCAATCAGTTCCCCATTCACCAGTTCATAACGCCGATCAGTGCCATCGTTGTAGCTTAAGTAGTCTTCGAGGCTAAGCAGTGCAGTAGTGGCAGTCATCGGAGTTTTCCTAAGAAGCCATTTTTTTGATAATACTAGTTTAGCAAAAAATGGGTTAGAAACTGTCATTTATAGCGATTTGCCGATAAGTTAATTATGAAAATGGGGCAAAAAAGATAAAGTTTACTTTTTAATTAGCAATAATAAATAACTTAGGTTGGATGCCAACTGCTTTATTCCCTATTCCCTTCCCCCCTTATTAAGGGGGGTTAGGGGGGATTCCTTTTCCCTGTTCCCTAAAAACCCATAAATATGTAA
>NZ_JAAHFV010000461.1:0-4401 GCF_010672755.1 Moorena sp. SIO1F2 | reverse complement strand
TAGGGATAGTGAGGGGAGGCGGTGAAGTGTGGGGAGATGGGGAGATGGGGAGACGGGGAGATTTTTATTAAGGGTAATTATCCTGAGATGATATAAGTACTGAAACTATTAACCATTACTCTCACCCCTAATCCCTAATACTATTAACCTGATCCATGAGTCAGATTTCTTCTAAAACATCTACTCCTTCCTCGATTAATCTATTGGAGCAACCAGCCGCTTGGCTGTACAGTTTATGGAAATTTTCTCGTCCCCATACGATTATTGGGACGAGTTTAAGTATTTTTGCCCTCTATGTCATTGCTGTTTCCATGACTAACAGTGGTTGGACTTGGCAAGGGTTCGGTCAACTGCTGGGAGCTTGGATTGCTTGTTTGTGCGGTAATGTCTATATCGTAGGACTAAATCAATTGCACGATGTGGAGATTGACCGGATTAATAAACCCCATCTTCCAGTGGCTGCAGGGGAGTTTTCTCTGCAACTCGGTCAGGGGATTGTGGCGGTAACTGGTATCCTAGCGCTACTGTTTGCTTGGTTATTGGGACCGTGGTTGTTGTTGATGGTCAGTATTAGTTTAGCAATTGGTACATCCTATTCCTTGCCACCGGTCCGGCTAAAGCGGTTTCCCTTTTGGGCAGCGCTATGTATTTTTTCAGTACGGGGAGCAATCGTTAATGTAGGTCTGTTTTTACACTTTAGTTGGGCATTGCAACAGGGACAAGTGATGATGCCCACCGCAGCAGTGTGGGCATTGACCTGGTTTATCTTAGTCTTTTCCGTTGCGATCGCAATATTCAAAGATGTCCCAGATATCGATGGGGATAAGCTTTTCAATATCACTACCTTTACCATCCGCCTCGGTAAATTGGCGGTATTTAATATAGCACGGGGAGTGATTACTGCTTGCTATCTGGCGATGGTGCTAGCTAGTGTGCTGCTCCTCGGTTCAGTAAATATCGTCTTCTTGGTAGGGACCCATCTGGTGGCATTGGCAGTAATGTGGTGGCGCTCTTACCAGGTAGACTTGGAGGATAAAAATGCGATCGCTAGTTTTTATCAGTTTATCTGGAAACTGTTTTTCCTGGAATATTTGATTTTCCCAGCAGCTTGTCTTTTTAGACTATAGGGTTTCTCAATTAATCGAATCAACAGCACTACCAAAACTAAAAAAAATAGCCGTGGATAGTATTTCCACGGCTATTTCAACTCCACAATAAGTCCGTTGAAATTGTTGTTAGGTGCGCTGCATCGCTATGTCACTCAGTTACCAAACCTAACCTGATGTGATCCTATGTTAGCAGACCGGAACCTTTGACTGGGGGGAAACCCCCCAGAAATTTAAGGTGTTATGGCAACAGCCAATACTTGTTTAGTGTAGTCATCACTTCGCCTGGAACGTCAGTCGGTTCCAGAGGAGTCCATTCGCAAATCTCTGCATACCCTAAGGCATACATCCTCTGCATACTATAAATTACTGCTTCCCGAGACCCTTTCAGAGTGTGCTGAGCAGGTTGTTTTTTGAAGTTTTGAGTAAATCCTTGTCGCATAACTTAACAATTGAACTCATTGTGTTGATTTAATGATTATTGTAATGATTATAATTTTATTTGTCAAGGGTTTTTAAAAAGTTTTTTTGGGGATTTTTAGGATTAATAAAAAACAGTTTATAAAATTGATGATATATGCACACTAATTTTTAACTAATATTTTTTAGGATATAGCTAGAATAATTCGCTCCTAAAATGTAAGTATTAAACTATCCTATAAATTTAGATTTGCTATAATAACTACTATAGTTACAGCGGTTTGCATAACTATCAGGTACACAAGATTGTCTTCCCTGCTCCCTGCTCCCTGCTCCCTGCTCCCTGCTCCCTGCTCCCTATTCCCTATTCCCTCTTACCTATTCCCTGTTCCCTTTGCTCATGACACAATCAATCTTGAGGATGCCAGAAAATGCCAGATTAACATCCCAACAGTTTTACGACCTGTGTTGTGCTAATCCCGACTGGAAAGTAGAGCGAACCGTACAAGGAGATTTGGGAATTATCGCTCCAACCGGTGGAGAGACAGGAGCAAGAAATGCTAATCTTCTAATTCGTTTGGGAATCTGGAATGAACAATCTCAACTAGGAATAGTGTTTGATTCATCCACAGGATTTCATCTACCTAACGGCGCTGATCGTTCACCAGATGTAGCTTGGGTTAAACGGGAAAGATGGGAGGATCTGACACTGGCACAACGGTAAAAATTTCCACCCCTAGCACCAGATTTTGTGATCGAATTAATGTCTCCCACCGCCTGAAACAAGCCCAACTAAAAATGCAGGAATACTTAGATAATGGGGTTAAATTGGGTTGGTTATTCAACCGATTAGCCAAGCAAGTGGAAATTTATCAGTGTGGGAAACGCAAAGTAGTATTAGAGCAGCCTAATAAATTATTGGGAGAAGCAATTTTGCCTAATTTTGTGCTCAGCCTCGATAGTTTTTGGTAATAAATTGGTAAGCTATCAGCTATCAGCTATCAGCTATCAGCTATCAGCTATCAGCTATCAGCTAATGCGCTATCACAGGCTAGAAGCCTGTGCCACGCAAGCTCTTGAGGTGGTTTTGAATAAAATAGGCTGACCGCTGACCGCTGACCACTGACGGCTTAATGCTTACAGAAAAACACCCCGGCGAGATCTACATTACTAGAATCTCTCGGGGCTTTGATGTTTTAGGTTATTACCTCATCACTCTTTGGCTTACAGATAGCGTCGAGTGCTTAACAGTTGTAACCTATTGAGTGGCGATGCCAAAGATAATCAATGTCTAAGAGTTTGGTTATTTCAGGTAAAAATTAGCTGAAATAATTGATTACCTAGTAATCCTTTACGGATGCTGTTGGCGAAATATAACTTCACACGCCGAAACCCTTGTGATTTCGCGTACGCTCATCAAACCATTATGTAGTAATGTTCAAGCCAATAACAGCATAATAAGGCTTTCAGATATTAAGAAATAATTCGCCAACAGCATCCTTTACGAAACCCAACCGGGAGGCGATCGCTTATGTCAGTCTCTCTCCAGAGCAATTAGCTAGAGCCTTTGGACTCACTAGTAAGACTCACATCCATATGTTTTATATGTTGGGTCGTAAAACACGCTTCCTATGAAAGACTCTCCGGTTGCCCACTTCGCATAGCAACAATCTCCTTCTTCAGCGGGAGCTACGTTGTAACCCTCTACGTCACCGCGCTGGCAGACTTTCGTCAGAGGTTCACCGCAGCCTGATAGATTGGCAACCTGCCACTCTCCGATGTAATTGCCGCCGTTGCTATCGCTCACCTGCCCAAAGCAAGACTGCCCATTTTGGATGTTGTCAGCAGAAGCTGCATTGACAGGTAACAATACCATCGACACAGCTAAGACAACACCCAAGCACATCGAAACAAGCTTCCAGATGTTTATTTTACGTTCCATTTCTTTTTTCAAGTCCATATTTTCAATCTACCTGTTGAGATCAATCAGTCTTAGAAGCATCAAAAGTTCATCAGCACAGCAGCACCGGTAGCTGATTAGGGTCATCTTTGCTCCTGGTACTTTCTGTAGGCTAAACTTTCGCTTCTATATATAAGACGATCTGGGAGGGCAGTTTGTGACAAATTTTTCTTGATTGCGGCTGTTTTTTTGGCGTTGCTGAATAATGGAATGATTTTAAGAGTTTTGTAGAATGGGCATCTTGCCCGTTCGAGATCTTGCCCTTGCGGGCATCCTGCCCACTCTACTCCTATTCATGATCTTGCCCTTGCGAGCATCCTGCCCACTCTACTCCTATTCATGATCTTGCCCTTGCGAGCATCCTGCCCACTTTACTCCTATTCATGATCTTGCCCTTGCGAGCATCCTGCCCACTCTACTCCTATTCATGATCTTGCCCTTGGGGGCATCCTGCCCACTCTACTCCTATTCATGATCTTGCCCTTGGGGGCATCCTGCCCACTCTACTCCTATTCATGATCTTGCCCTTGGGGGCATCCTGCCCACTCTACTCCTATTCATTACTTGATTCAGCAACGCCGGTACTTCCGAGTCACCCCAACCTTTACAGTCAGGGCAAGGGTTTCAAGCCTTGTCCAGCCTTTGACCTAATTCTCTTACCCTGACTAGATTACAGACGATTTTAGGGGAAGTTCCCCACATAAAGGAATATCCCCCCATAAACAGCGATCCAGTCCCTACTCCCTACTCCCTACTCCCTACTCCCTTAGCTATGGATAGTATGAAAAAAAGGCGTTGCTGATTTTGTCCAACTTCATAAGGTGAAATTGATTGAAAGTCCCAATAACTCCTGCGAAGTCTACTGCACACCAGAGACTACCAAGTCACCAGCAACATCATCTAGAGAAACTCGGC
>NZ_JAAHFV010000460.1:0-4414 GCF_010672755.1 Moorena sp. SIO1F2 | reverse complement strand
GTAGTCGAAACCGCCATATCCATCTCGAAGTGCTCCTTCGGGTGGGGACGTAGCTTGAACCCTAGCTACATTGGGAGATTTCGGAATCTCCACTTCCTTGAGCGTCTTTCATCGGTCGCCCTTATCCCTACATGATATTACTCTATATTAGACAATTTTAAGCTGGCCACGCCACTACAAGTAAGGTTAAGTTGTTCAGCATTTAGATTGGGATACCTAAATTCCTCAAAGGGAACAGCGGATCTGGGAATAACCAATTTAAATGCACATCAGCTTACTGCGTCAGTCCTGTAAAAAAAACTGTGATAGTTGCGGGATATAATGTACATCGGTTTTAAATTCGGTCAGGTACAAATCTCTCGGTTTTAGGGACTAAGGCCGTAGGCCACGCTTTCGCCAAAGCCGACGCTGTGCGTTCGCGTAGCGTCGGCTTTGGCGAAACGCGAACGGAGCAGGGAACAGGGAATAGGGAACAGGGAAAAAATTTTGTGTACCTCATAGTTTTTCAAAACGCTGTAATTTGGAAAACGATAAGTCACTATAGACTTTATTTAGCTTAAAATTATTACTATTTTAAGCTAAATATTTTTAATTTAGTATGTTTAAAAAAACAAAATTGATATTGGGGTCAATTATAGCTCATCTATAGACAGATTTATCTCCTGTTCGTTTGAATAATGAGCATTTAAAGTTATTAATTGTTAATTCGAATTAACAATTAATAACTATTAACCGCAAAGGAATATCAATTAATTCAGTAATTCAAATTATATAGCGCGTCGTGCCGGAGTGGTACAACTTAGATGAAGTATAAAAATTAGAAGTCAGGAGTCATAATTGATAATTTGAAAACATTGGCTTAATTTAAACTATTAGATAAGATAACGATTCTTGTACAAGAATGATTTAGAATTGCTAGAGGAGCATACCTTCAAGAAATAATAAATTTCAGTTTAACCTCTTCTTTGACAAACCTTAACGTTTGTTGACTAAGATCAGCGCATACGAATAGGAGTTAGATGTGTTCATCATTAAGATTTTATTGGTTGCTTTAGTGCAGCTACTACTTGGGGATTTCCTTTCTACTTTTGTGTACCATGTCCCTGAGCACATTTTTGGTAAATTCCATGCCATAGTACACCATAGTAAGAATCGTAGCTTCATTCACTATGCTGTATTAACTAAGAACCCCCTGGTAATCCTTGATGGTTTCGCAGGTGCCTTTCCTTATTTGATGTTTGTGCCTTGGTTCTGGCAAATTTCTCCTCTAGGAACTATCTTGGGACTAGTCTTGGGTGAGCTTCATGTGATCTGGAGGCATGTTTCTGTGATGGAGTGGAAAACTCCCGAGACCCTAGAGCACCTTTGCAACTTCTTGTGCATTACTACTCCAGAAAAGCATTGGCTTCATCATCAGGATGCCACAGTTGCTTATGGGGATATCTTCACATTTTACGACCAACCAGCACAAGCCTGGTATAGGTTTTTGATGTCAGTTAAGAAGAAATATAAACTAAGTAGGGAGAAATCAAGTTAGGATGCTGGCTGTTGACTGTTTACTTTTAAGTACATGGTACAGTCAACCCTGGACGGTCAACAGTCAACGGTAAACCAAAACTATTTTGCCTACCCATTACAAAGAGCGTTTAATAGAGCTTGAGAAGCTACAGAACTTATAAACAATGCCTCTAACCCAAAAGGCCTTTCACGGAATATCCCAAGACGGACAAAAACAGCGACAGCGGCTGCGTTGGTATTGAACGCACCCCATCCAAATCAAAGATTATGGATGGGGATTCATTCGCTCTTGAACAGCTAAATTTCTTAACGTCCCCAGGACAATTGGCGTTCTCAATGTGCCGTCAGAACTTTTGCTGTCGTACACCCTAGAAAAGTTTTTATCCCCTACTATTAAGCAATACCAATATCTAGCACCGATGTTATAACTAGCGTTTAAATCCGCGTGATATTGTTTTCCACTCTTGAATTTTGCTAGGGAATAATTTGTTTGGCTTCGTCTAACTTTTCCACTTCCATCAAAGGCTACCGCACTGGTATATTTAGGATTAACTGTCTGAACTTTTCCACCTAATTCTGTCCATTTATCTGTGATTATTTCGACAATTTTTCGGTGACACCATAAGTGAAATTTTTGTTTCATTAATGACCTTTTTTTCCCAGCTTTTGCTTTCCATCCCCAGAGATTTTCTAAGACCATTACCTTGACGCCATGCACCTTGGCGAATTGAACAATTTGTCTGGCTACTTTTCGAGAAATCTCTAGATTTTGATTAGCTGACTTGCGGTTAAGTCCACCACAAAACCCTTTCGGTAATGTTTGACCAGTTAAATTACTGGTTTGTTTAGCTTTTTTGGCTATCATCATTCGTCGTTTGTTGCGATAGTCTATGTCTCTGGCTGGATTAATAAAAGTCCTCGCCTTTACAGTACCATCCCGCCCGACGATAGCAGCCGTTGCTGCATTATTTATCCCTAAGTCAACACTACAAACATAATCGGTTTCTTCTCTTTTTACTGGTTTTATTTGAACTGGCATTGAGAGCTGACATTTAGTTTTATTCACCACTAAAGAAGGTGACTTTAATTTGTTGCCCTCAACTAAATGCCGATTATTTCCGTGATTTTTTACTCCTATATTAGTTAACCAAATCCAATCTTTTCCCGACCACACCTTGAGAGCAACAGTTTGATAATCCTTACCGTATAAAATTTGTTGACCTTTATACAAAGCCGGGTAAGTTTTACACATTGCTGTTAGTCTTGGTGCTTTAGCTGTACGTTTTTTACGATTTCCCGACTGCCAAGAACGATAACGGGTTTGAAAACTAGAAACAATGCCAATTGCTTCAGCTATGGCTGCTCTTCTTAAATAGCTGGGAAACTTACGGTGATCTGGATATTTGTTGACAATTTTCTGATAATAACTATGTTTGGGATTTGGGTTAGCTGTGGTAACATGAATCATTTTTTCCACAGCCAAAACTAATTCTAAGCTACTTAGAGGGGCTAAATTAGACCATTGTGCATTCACAATCAAAACTAAAGGTAAAAGATATTTACGGTAGCAGGTTACCGTCATCAACATCATCTCTTTCTGTTCGGGAGTAGTAACTAAACGCCACACATCTGTACGAATCAGAGGTTGAGGTTGAGATTTTTTAGTTTTTCTTTGGCTTTTTTTACCCATGGTCTAGTCACACCCCACTCTAGAGGCTATTAAATTATATTAACACAAATATGATTAATCTAGAATTGCCAAAAGAATAAGAAAAGGTAGTGTTTTTTGTTGGTCTCGGCGAGACATTTTGTTCAAAGGGGGAAATCATTCCTTTGGTTGCACCTGGGATCTGGCAAGTCTGTCAAGGTATTGTTCAACTGATTGACACTCCCCGCCCTGGAAGGACGGGGATTCTTGCTTCCACGGGGTGACTTGTTATCCCTTGCCGGAGCCAGGAAAAATAGAGGTCTCCTTGGAGACGAAACCTTAGAATAGTGGAGCCTTACTACAAAACCTTTCCCCTATGCTGCATAACCGACCGACTATAAAGGCTCCACTATTCTTACGGTAACTTTAAATCCACAAGCGTATTTAGTCTTCCGACTTGGGTTTCGGTGTGCCCCACCGTACCTTTTCAAAATCTATTTAACTAGATACTTTTTTATCTAAATCTTTCATAAACATTTAAGTCGTTAGACCCAATTACGCAATATGTACGCTCTACATATTTTTTACGTTGCCTACTTATGTTTAGACAGTATCTAGCTACTACAGTCTATTGATTATACTTTTAGTGTAGCACACAAGGTGCCAACTTTCAATCCCATTGTCTATTAGAATTGCCGTCGAACGAAGGACGGGGCTTTAGACCCATTTTTTTGGTAAAATTAACCTTGATGGAGAGGAAGTGCTACTAGGTTGGGCATTGCCCGATACCTCCTTCCGGATTGGGTTGGCTGCTCTAGACACCTATCAGGCTCAAGCTTTATCCGAAGTGCATCTTAAATGGTTTTCGATGATTGAATTGGAAGCGTCCCCTCATCTATCTCATACCCTATTCAATCAGCTAGGTCACAGGATACAACAGACAGAAGCACTTTTAGCGATCGCTGGACTGCGCCGAGTGGAAGACCGCTTGCAGCAGTTATTATTCTTGTTGAAACAGGAAATGGGGGAGCCAGTTCCCGAGGGAACTCGCTTGAGTGTGCGCATGACCCATCAGAATCTAGCTAATGCCATCGGCACCTCTCGGGTCACAGTGACTAAAACCTGACTGCCGGACACAAGTGCCTCAAAGCCTGATTATGCCTGGGTGATGGGATGCAGGTTTTGAGGGGAAGGTCTCAGACAACTGGTAGAAAAGAGCGATTGACCTTTGCTCACGCTACGGGAAGG
>NZ_JAAHFV010000046.1:0-29510 GCF_010672755.1 Moorena sp. SIO1F2 | reverse complement strand
CGGCTATTTCAACCATATCTATTATTTATATGATGAATAATTGGGCGTTAACTATCTCCTAATAAGCAATTATTTATTTTTTTTGTTGTATGAATTTGAGAGTGATATCAAGTCTATTAGCATTGGTATAATAACATGGATTAATTACCAAACCTTGTGATATAAAATTCACCCTAATACTTTGAACAAAGTAATCAAGATTCGTAATTATATAACCTACATAATTATCTATACCGAAAAAAAAACGGATAATATTTTATCTGCTGCTAAAACAACGTTTATTCCCTATAAATGTGAACTAAGCACAGTTATATTTAATTGATTGTGGTGCTCATGATAGACATAAATCAAATCCCTATTGCTATTGATCCTAATCAACCAAGTATGAGCGCCTTAAAGCGTTCGGTTGGGCTAAGTTACTTCTTATTATCCATTGCCTCGACTTCCCCCTTAGCCAAATGGGGTTTTATAGCCCCGATCACCCTATCACTTTTGTTAGGTGTTGCTAGTCTGAAAACAGAACCAGCCTATGCTCATTTTTCGGGGCTATGTCTTAGTCTTCCGGATCAAATTGTTTCGGAAAAACCTCTTAGCCCTAAGAGCGAAACCTCGAAACCATCACAGAATAACGTCTGGAGCAACACAGACCAAGACCGGCTCGACAGGTTCAACTCTACAAATTTGTCTGAAAAGGCCCAGGAGGACTGGGCTGTTAAGGATTCATGCACGAGGATGAGGGCTAGGTTTCAAGCAAACCCGAACAGCCAATACTACTCGGTTAGTAGCGGACAAGAATTTGGTTGTGGCTACACAAACGAAAGCTGCCTGAGGGACTTTGATAGGACTGTAGGTTTATCCAAGCAATATGACCCTAAGAGCTTCCACCCCAGTGAAGATGATTGGGTATCGATTGAGCCTAAGAAGCTGGCACAAACCAACTTTGAGGAAGCACCAGAGCGTCAATTAATTCCAGAGATTGACCCTAAGGATGATAACCCGTTAGCTCCGACCCTAAACGTACAAGGTGCCTTGGTGAATCAGGAAGACACATCAGCGAGACTACGGCTGCAAGGAACTTATCCCCTTTCTCCCCATGCTTTGTTTGGTGCCACAGTTGACCTCACCACTGGGGAGGGCTTTTCCGACACCGAGGAAACGGGATTAAGTCTCAATGAACTTTACTTTACGACTTCTGTGCCTAGCTATTCTAATCTGCGCTTTGTGGTTGGTCTAATGGATTTGACATCTTATTTTGACCGCAATAGCTTTGCTAAAGATAGTACGACCCATTTCTTTAACCCGGTGTTTCAGACGAATCCTGCTCTGGCAGCAGCTGGTATTGCGTCTCGTCCGGGGGTACTGCTCAACTGGAATTTAACCGACAACCTGGAAGTAAGAGCTGCGGGCTTTTCTTCAGACCGAGACCTGGATGATTTTGCGTTTGATGGGTTTTCTTCAGAGCTAGCTTTCCGGGTAGGTACAGCCATCATTCGGGGGACTTACCTATCGGCTCGGGATGCTCAGAAAGATGGATTCCAGGAAATTTTTTCTTTGAACCGAGGGGATAACGAGTTTGGTCCGAAGTCCTCTGACCGCGAACAAGCTTACGGTATTAACGGAGAACTATATATTCCTGCCCTCAAGATGGGACTGTTTGGGCGCTATGGTTGGTACGAAAATCTTGATTTAGATAAAAGCGGGGATACCTACAGTGTGGGTCTGAACTTCTTAGATTTGTTTATGGATGATGACCGACTAGGGCTTGGCTATGGTCGGCAATTGTCTAATGATGACTTGCGCCGGGACCAAGGTAATAAAGTACCAGATGTTTGGGAATTGTTCTATGACGTGCGTGTTTCACCTAATGTGCGTGCAGGTGTGACTTTGCAAGGACGAGATGAGTTTTCAGATACAATTCTTGGTGTTCGAGTCAGGGCTGATTTTGATGTGAGTGATCTGTGGGATTGAGTGCTGAGTGCTCAGTAATCAGTCCTGAGTAATGAGTAATAGGTTTTTCAAGCTACTCGCTAATAGAATTGCTGACATAGATAGAACATAAACACTGATTCAGCCTTGATAGTTCATGCTTGATAGTTTATCCTTCATGCTTGATAGTTTATCCTTCATGCTTTTGACCAATGAATAACGATTCTCTTGGCAAAAAAAATTTATACTGGCAGCGTTGGTGGGTCTTTTTGATGGTTTTTGGGTTAGCAGGAGTATTAATCTTCAGCCCAGTTGAATCGGTGGTACCAGCGCTCCAAGCACAAGTTACTTCTGCTGTACGCCGAGGTTACGATCTGTTAAAGAAAGGATGGGTAGATAATGCGATCGCAACCTTTGAACAAGCTCTAAAAGGCTCTCCCCAATCGAAGGAAGGGAGGTTAGGTCTAGCGATAGCGTATCAGCGAGCAGGGCGAGATGCCGATGCTTGGGCTGCTTATCAACAAGTCCTAGCCATCGACCCAAACAATAAAGAGGCTCTGGAAGCGGTAGGAGAATTGGGAGGTTATCGTGCTGAATGGCAGGCGGATGGGATTGAAGCCCTAACCACTTTATTAAACCTAACTCCTAATGATACTGGTGTTCGTGCTCAGCGGGCTTTACTGCTGGGCTACCAAGGTCGTTTTCCGGAAGCCCTAGCTGATTATGAAATTGTGCTGGAGAGCAATCCTACACCAGAAATCATTGTTGGTGCTGCTCAAATCTATACCTACAGTGGTGACTATCAGCAAGGGCTAGAGCTATTTGATCGTTACCAAGCTAACGGTCAGCCGATTCCGGGAAATGCAGCGGGAGCCTATGCTCTGGCTCTACGGGAAACTGGGAATCCTGCTCAGGCGGTACAGGTATTGGAAGCTCAGCTCAATCAATTTTCCCAATTCTATGGCAATGATAGCTATCTACGGGCTGATTTAGCTCAAGCTTATCAAGCTTCTGGGCAACTGACAGAAGCTTTGTCTGTCCTAGAACCGTTGCGAGGGAGGGATGAGGCGGCTTTACCCTTAGCCCGGGCCCTTTCAGAAATTGGTCGTCGTGAGAGTCGCTCTGACCTAACCGAAGACGCGGTTACTCTCTACCGTCAGGTACTGGCCTCAAAACCAAAGCCATCTGTTGCTTTAGTCAGGGAAGTGGCTGATGTGATGAGTGAGGTACCAAGCCAGTGGGCCTCAGCTCTACAGCTTTATCAGCAGTTGACCGAGGAGCAGTCGAATAACCAAAGCTTGTTGGTGAAGTCGAATAACCAAAGCTTGTTGGTGAAGCAGATTATTCTAGAAGGTAAATTGGGACAGTTATCCGGAACTCAACGGCGACAGCGGTTGCTTGAGATAACCCAAACCCTACCGAGTGAACCAGCTCAGCAGCGAGATTTAGCCCAAGCTTTGTTGCGTCTAGACCCTCCTGAGCCAGAACTGCTGAGTGTTTACCAAGATTTGCTGGCTACAGGGGTAGATGTACCGTTTTTGCATTTCCGTGTTGCTCAGATTTTGATCAAGCAGAATCGACTAGCCCAGGCAACAAGTGCGATTGATAGTTACAGGGCAACGTCTACTGGTGGATCGGACCAGAGTACGGAATTATTGCTAGCAGAGATTGACCGTCGCCAGGGAAATCTTAATGCCAGTATCCAGCGGTATCAGAGAATTATTCAGAGTAATCCAAATAATAATTTGTTCAATGGTGCTTTGCGGGGGTTAGCGGGAATCTATATTGCCCAAGGTGATCCACAGAAAGCTCTGGTTATCTATGACCAGCTGGTATCTCGCGATCCCAATGATTTATTAGCCCAGCTGGGGCGTACTAGTGTGGCATATCAAACTAAAGGTATTGACCAAGAGGAAGCGGAAGGGGTACTCAATCAATGGCTACAGACTCAGCCTTCTATTGATCCACCGCCGGAATTGTTGAGTTTGGTGGGTGCTTTGCCTGCTGACCCAGCACGAGAAACCCTGTACATTACTCTACTAGAGGTCTCACCAGATAATGCTCCTGTACAATTGCGACGACTACAGGTTTTAGCACAGCGAGAGCCTAAGTTAGCTAAAGCTGAAATAGCTGAGTGGATTGCGGATAATCCTGATAATATTGATGCCTATTTTGTGCAGGGAGAATTGGCTATGGGATTGAAGGATTTGCGATTAGCTAGCAACGCTTACGAAGAAATTTTAGAACGGGAGTCTGATAACATTGGTGCCTTACTAGCTTTGGCAGGGATTAGCTTTACTCAACAGCACTATGCTAAGGCAACGGGGTTTTATAAACAGATACTAGAACTGGAGCCAAAGAATTTATCGGCTCGCCAAAATTTGGCTGAATTAAGTGTTGCCCAAGATTTTCCGTTTACAGCCCTCCAACGGTTTGAAGGACTCAACTCGGAAGAGCAAGAGTCTACAGGGACAGCTAATCCTAAGCTCGATAATCGCATCCTGCGGCTGGAGGTAGATATTCTGAAACGGCGAGGTTTTCAGCCTTATTGGGAGCGGTACTAATGTAAGTATTCAGCAGTCAGCCGTCAGCGCTCAGCTTATTTTATTCAAAATCACCGATTGCGCTACGCGCATTAGCTGATAGCTGATAGCTTAAGTACTAATACCCTGTTAATTTAGTTTTTAGGGTTAGGGCAAGATGTTAGATTTTAGGTGTTAGCTTTTAGGTGTTAGGTTTTAGTCCTTATTAAAGCCTAGCACCTGATAGCATTTCGAGCACTACAATAATTGTTATTTGCTAGGATAAGTTACTTTGGTTCGTTCTAATTATTCAACCAAAATTACTGGAATTGGACTGGTTTCTAACACTGTCTGAGATACGGAACCGACCAGCACTTGCTGCCAGGGTTGATGTCCCCGTTTTCCGATCACTATATCTGTTACTTGATGCTCTTGGGCTATGCGAACAATTTCTTCGGGAATCGAACCGGTTACGGTAATAAACTGATGCCGAATATCTAAGAGCAAGCGTTTGGTTTGGTTCTTTAATTGCTTGACTTCTAACTGATTTGATGTGGTGATCACATGTAAAACAATAACTTCCCCATTACTTCGTCTTGCTAAATCTGCTACTTTAGTTAATACGTGGGTGGCTAAACTGGAGGTATCGACAGCGGCTAGTAGCAGAGTATGAGAGGCAACGGTTACTTTGGTGGGGTCTACAGGGTCTTGGGATAAGAGTTTAGGGGCAAAGGTGGGAATTGCCCAAGCCCCTAGGGGTGCGGTAATCAAAATTGAGAGGGCTGCGATCGCTAAAATTGTCTGACCTCCTTCTAGCCCTTGACTCAAGGGAATACCACCAATGGCTGCTTGTACTGTGGCTTTTGCGGAGTTTCCGGGCAACAAAAACAGTTTCTCTCGCCAAGTCCAATTACTTCCCAATGTGGAGAGATACCACCCGACCATCCGACCGATACATAACCCAATGGCTAGGATTAAAATGCCAGGTAACAGGGTTGTTTCTAATACCCGCAGTTGAATACTAGCTCCCATCAAGACAAATAGAATAATCTCTGCTACTACCCACAGATGGTTAAACTCCATTCGCAAGCGTCGTGCTAAGGGAGGGTCTAATTGTATTAGGAAAAATCCCATTGCCATGGTAGCTAAATAGCCAGAAAAGTATGGCATAGTTTTAGCTAACACTACCAACAATAAGGCAAGTGCTGCGGTAATTAAGGTATCTTGGACGATAGTTTCGGTCCACTTTTGTTTGGTTATTATAAAAATAATTAACTGAGCAGCGATATATCCAATTAAGACACCAAGGGCGACCTGGATTAGAACTTGCAGGGGCAGGAACTGGAGAGCATTACTGTTGATCGTTCCCTGTGCCAAGAAATTCACCATCAAACTGAAGAGTAGCAATACTAAAACATCGGATAAGGCACTCCCAGTTAGAATCACATCTGGTATCCCTTTAGCTACGCCCCAGCCTAAACTTTTGAGTCGCAGCATTCCTGGCACAATCACGGCGGGGGATTCTGCTCCGACTACACAGCCTAGGAGTAATCCAGTGGGAAAATCGAAATTAAACAGTATCATGGCAGCAACAGCTATTGCGATCGCTTCGGTGATGGCAGGCAAAAAGCCTAACCTTACCGCAACAGTTCCTTGCTCCATGAGTTTCTCAATATCCAATCCTAGTCCTGCCCGCATTAAAATGACCATAACTGCGAAGGTGCGTAGGTCATCAGCAATAACTAGGACTTGTAGTGCGATCGCATCCCCCACTTCTGGTCCGATTAGGATACCCACCACAATCATGCCAATCAAAGGAGGTGCTCCCAACCGACGGGCAAGTTGACCCCCAAAAAAGCCCATCAATAAGATCCAAATTGTACTGCCTAACATCCGAAATGTTCGCGCTCGTATATAAAATGTAATTACTTGTCGCTCAATTATGAAAACATAGTTGATTCGGATTGGCAATACTTGATATCACTTGTTATGAAAATCAAGCCTAACCTTGCTATTACTTTGGCTACTTTACTGCTATCAGTTGAGGGGGCAATTGCTCAACCTAATTCATCATTTCCTAACGCTACACCACCGACTCCACTACTGTCGAACCAACAACGGGAGGAAGTGGAAAGGTTAATTAATGATCATCTAGAGAAAAGTTACACAATTCGCAATCAGATCCAATCGGAAGTTCATCGAACCTTTGACTGGACGATTAACCTGCTTAACCTTTTAATTACAGTACTAATCGCCATTCCTATTGTTACTAGTCTGGCAGTGCTATTGCTACGTCGTAGCATCATCAACCAATTAGTGTCTGAGACGCAAAAGCAATTCCAAGAAGAAGCTGAACAAAAAATAAAAGAGCAAATTGATGCTGAAGTCACTACGGAATTAAAACGACAAGTTGAAGCTTTTAAGCAGGAGCTGGAAACCCTTAAATCTGATTTTGTTTCTCAACTCCAGCATCTAGTTGTGGCTGCTCAACATGAGAAAGAGCAGATTTTTAACGAAATTTCTCGAATTACTCCGTCCATTATCCAAGAAGAATTTGTTGCTCCAGAAGTCCAACAAAAACTAGAAGAGCTAACTAAACAGCTGGAGTCGTTAAAGTCTGCTAATCCCCAGCTCTACTTAACGGTTGATGACTATATCAATCAAGGGCACGCTCTCTGGATTGAAAATCGCTATGAAGATGCGATCGCATCCTATGAAAAAGCGCTTCAGCTCCAGCCAGATTCCGATGTGGCTTGGTCAGGAAAAGGCCAAGCCCTGCAGAGATTAAAGCGATATGAAGAATCTCTCGCTGCCCATGCCGAGGCCATTAAAATTAATCCGAACAACTTTAGGAGTTGGTTTGGACAAGGTTATACTCTCAGATACATGGAACAGTATGAAAAAGCACTGATTTCCTATGATCAGGTTATTCAGCTCAACTCAGATTTTCATCATGCTTGGAACCATAGAGCCTATGCCTTGATCAAACTTGGTCGCTATCAAGAAGCCTGGGACAGTTTGGAAAGAGTACGGCAGGTAAAATCAAATTCATCTAATCTTTACTACAACGAAGCTTGTTATTATGCCTTAAACGGTGAGATTGACTCAGCAATTGCCAGTTTAGAACAAGCGATGAGTTTGAATGATAGACTTAAGTCTATCATTAATATTGATGCGGATTTTGACATGATTAAAGACGAGCAACGGTTCCAAGACCTAATTAATCCATAGATCTGACCATGGTATTTATATCTTCGTCTACCTTTGCTAGAATCTAGAGAGCAGGGAGCTAAATTATTAAAAACTAAAACAAGTTTATGGAAAGTAGTAAACTGCATTAGTCAACTACATTAGTCAACTGGATTAAACGTTTGATAGTTCCCTCCTAATGCTTCCACAACTGTGTGAGTATTAGTGATTAACATTTTGATGTAAGTATCAGCTTCACTACCTGGTACACCTAAGGAATCAGAGTATAATTCTTGTGGGGCTAACTTCACTCCAGCTTCCTGAGCTACAGTGTTGATCAAAGCTGGGTTGATCGTGGTTTCAGCAAAAATCGCCGGAACCCCAATTTTTTTGATAGCGTCTGCCAAACCCTTGACAGTCTGAGCACTGGGTTGTTCCTCAGTACTCATGCCAATTAAGCTTCCAGCTACTGGTATCCCATAGGCACTAGCATAATATTGAAAAGCATCATGAGTTGTGACTAGGTAGCGGTGCTTCTGAGGAATAGTTTGAATCTGCTGGAGAATCCAAGCATCAAGCTTTTTTAATTCAGCAGTTAGCTGTGCTGCATTCTTGGTAAATTCTTCCTTGTCCTCTGGTGAGAGTTCAATCAACTGATCCCGAATGGCATTCACCATTGCGATCGCATTTTTAGCATCTCCCCAAACATGAGGATCCGGTTCCTTCTTTCCTTCGTATTCAAAATCCAAGGGTGACACCACTTCCCCAACCGCAAAGCTCTTGATGTTAACCCCAGCAGACTTAATCAGCTTAATTAGTGCTGGTTCCAGATTGTAGCCATTGTATAAAATCAGATTAGCTTGTTCCAACGCAATAGTATCTGCTGGGACTGGCTCATAGACATGGGGATCTGCTCCGGGTTTTAGGATACCCGTCAGTTCAATTTCATCTCCTCCTACTTGTTTCGTCCAGTCGGTAATGATAGTGCTAGTGGTCACTACATTGGGCTTATCATCGCCATCAATACCACTCTGGTTTGTTCCGGTGGTATCACACCCACTGATCCAGACTCCTAAAATGATTACTACTGTCAGCCACCATTGGCGCTTTCTACTGTGAGACTGAATAATTACTCTCAACCGCTTCGCTCCAATTCAAAATTATCAATTCAAAATTCAAAAATACCCCACGAAGGAATTCAGGGGATTGAAACAGCGATCCAGCCCGGTCTTGGGGGTTCCCCCCATGAGCGACTGGCGTTCCACAGGACTTACAAGGTGCGGACGCAGGTAACCCACACAGACCCATGCGCCATGAGCAACTGGCGTGGAAACCGCCTCATGAAGGCGCTACATGCCTAAGAAACTGGGTTTGCAGCATAAGTCTTATCATATTCTTTTCATTGTTCATGATAAACTATTTTCATATTTGTATCATTTTTTGTTTCCGGAACCCTCTATGCCACATGCTGCCTCGGTTGATCACCTTGCTTCTCCCAAGAGGAAACACCAAGCTGGATATAGCAATCTGTCCCAGACAGGAACCATTACCCTAAGGCAACTGGGTGTACACTACCGCTTAGTAGAAGCACTCAGGGATATCAACTGTGAGATCAAACCAGGACGATTAACCGGAATTATTGGTCCGAATGGTGCAGGGAAAAGTACTTTGATGAAAGCCATGCTGGGGTTAGTTCCCACTGCCACTGGCTTTGCTATGTATCAGGGAAAACCTTTGATAGAACAGTTAGAAAAGGTGGCTTATATGCCACAGCGGACGCAAATTGACTGGACTTATCCCGCCACTGTCTGGGATGTTGTGCTAATGGGTAGAGTCCGGAAAACAGGATGGTTTCGTCGCTTTTCCACGGTATCCCGGCGGATCGCAGCGGATGCCATCGAACAAGTTGGCATGAGTGATTACCGCAATCGTCCGATTGGACAGCTATCGGGAGGACAGCAGCAGCGCGTCTTTCTGGCTAAAGCATTAGCTGAACAAGCAGATATATTCTGTTTTGATGAACCGATGGCTGGTATTGACAAAAAAACTGAAGCTGTAATTTTTACTATCCTCCATCAACTCGCCGATGCCGGAAAAATTGTGCTAGTCGTTCACCATGATTTGGGAGAAGCGATCAGGAATTTTGATGATTTGATTTTGTTGAATCGGGAGTTAATTGCTAGTGGCTCTAGGCAAGAGGTATTGAGTGCAGCTAATATGCAACAGGCTTATGGTGGTCAAGTCGTTTTTTGGTTAGACCCAGTTGCTGTAAAGTGAAAGAAGGCAAAAGACAAAAGACAAAAGGCAAAAGGCAAAAGGCAAAAGCTGATTTCTGATAGCACAAAAAAATCTTCCCATCGCTCTTTTCTACTGTTCCCTGTTCCCTGTTCCCTGTTCCCTGTTCCCTGTTCCCTTTTACCATCAATCTTATGTTGACATCTCACCTGAAAATGTTATATGTTAGAGGTTTTAATTGAGCCGTTGCACTATGGGTTTATGCAGCGATCGCTAATTACTGCGGTATTAGTGGGCATCGTTTGTGCCGCAGTTGGTAGCTACCTAATGGTACAGCGACTTGCCTTACTCGGAGATGCTATCAGTCATTCTGTACTACCGGGATTAGCGATCGCATTTATGATCGGTGCTGACATTTTTGTGGGAGCCTTTATTGCTGGGGTGGTTAGCACTGTCGTGATTACTTGGATCCGGACGCGATCGCAAATTAAAGAAGATGCCGCCATGGGGATTGTGTTTTCCGCTTTCTTTGCCCTAGGCATCACCTTAATTACCGTGATTCAGAAAGATAACAAAATTGACCTTAATCACTTCCTATTCGGTAATATTCTGAGTGTCACCAATGAAGAAGTTATCAATACAGCCATTATCACCGCGATTGTACTATCAATTATTCTCCTGCTGTACAAAGAATTAATGTATTATACCTTTGATCCCTTAGGGGCAAAAGCAGCAGGTTTACCAACTAACTTGCTAAACTTTGGTCTGATGATTTTGATTGCCTTGACCATTGTCGCTAGCCTCAAAGGAGTTGGAGTGATCTTGGTGCTAGCCATGTTAATCACACCAGGAGCAACAGCTTACTTATTAGTCCATCGGTTACACCAGATGATGATTTTGGGTTCAGCACTTGGGGTAGTCGCTAGTATTACTGGTATGTACCTGAGTTATTTTTTTAATCTCCCTTCTGGACCAGCCATTGTTTTAGTAGCTTTTGGTTTATTTATGCTGGCATTTTTGTTTAGTCCCAGTCAGGGAGTTTTAACTCATCCAAGTACTCAATTAGGACAATCACAAATTTGGCAGGAAATTAAGAGGTTGTGGCGTTGATATATGGTATGGGATTGTGGTTCGCGCACGGCCAAAAAGGAAGGCAGTTATGGTGAAGGAAGGGAGTAAGATTTAATCGGAGATGGTTTTTTATCACTAATTATCTGGACATAATATCATTCATTGGGGAAAATCGCAACAAGGGAAAGAAGAGGAATATCACCTAATTATACTTCGGTGATCTTCCTCTCCTCATCTAACAATAATTCTGCAAAAAAATGATTTTATGCTCCGGCAAGCTTTGCTCTACCAGAGGCTTGCAGAAAAACCCTAGACAAACACCTCATTGAAATTGTCGTAGAGAGTACTAGCTTGAGTCGAACTCACCACAGCCAGGAGGTCTCCGCCGCTAAAGATTTCAGCACCATCCTGACCATCAACGATGCTCAGATGATAAGGATTGGCAACATCAAAGGTAGTTAGACCAAGCTGGAAGTTGTTGACAGTATCAAAGCCATAGCCGGTGTCGAGGACAATTCGATCCTCACCACCCCCTAGCCACAGGGTGTCGTAACCACTGCCACTGCGAATGTAATCATCGCCAGAGCCAGAATAGATGACGTCATTACCAGAACCACCATAGATTACATTATCACCCTCACTGCCGAAGATGGTATCGTTACCGCTACCACCAAAAATCACATCCCGCTCTGAACCACCAAAGATTTCGTCATTGCCATTACCGCCGAAAAGGTAATTCATTCCCTCACTACCAAAGATCCTGTCATTGCCAGCCAAACCGTCAATGCGATCATTTTCGACAGTGCCAAACAGGTTATCATTGCCTGCTGTTCCCGTGATAATATTGATAGAATTCATTGATGTTTCCTCCTTAATAAGGAATCCTCAGTTGCTATGTAACCCACACCTCGGTTGTATCTGAAGTTACATCTGAGGTGGTGTCTGAGGCTGTATCTAAAAACTGCTGTGTTTTTCAGCCTCCAATAGTTAATCAAACTAAATTTGCCTTTTTTCTACAAAAGGTCCGGTTTTTGTAATATTTTTTAACAAAAGCCCTGGGCAGACTAACCCTGATCAAAAATGCGCCTGAGTTCACTCAGACGCACTATGCTCATCAAGTAATGATTTTATGCTCCGGCAAGCTTTGCTCTACCGCAGGCTTGCAGAAAAACCCTAGACAAACACCTCAGAGAAATTGTCGTTGAGAGTGCTAGCTTGAGTCGAACTCACCACTTTTGCCGGAAGCTAACCGGATTTAGACAAAAATCAAGCCCAAACATAGCCCAAAGAGGCTTTGTAAGGAGCAAACACGTCCTGATTTTGGTTGAGCCAATTGACATGCGCGATAAGACATGGCTGTCCGAAAGGAATCTATTGCTACTCTGGGAGAAGCCGCTACCGCGTCTACTGTAAATGTGTTCAAAGGCTAAGGGGGTGACAACAAGGCTAAAAAGAAGACAGGGTGACCGGTTGTGGGGTGTGGGATGTGGGGAAAATAGAAGCTATAGCAGAAGTCAGAAGTCAGAAGTCAGAAGTCAGAAGTCAGAAGTCAAACTCTTGCGCTTACTTAGGTTTGAGACTTTTGTCATGTACTAACTGCCCTGGCGACTGCTATACTTTGGAGTTACCCTAGCAAAAACCAACATGCCCAACCTGATTCAACCGTCTCCAACCTGATTCAACCGTCCCTTCTTGATGCAGTCGCTCATGGCGCATGGGTCTGTGTGGGTCACCTGCGTCCGCACTGCTGTTTGTCCCGTGGAAACCCCCTTTGGCCGCGCTGCATCGCTACCAACGTGGCATAGCTCCCTCGTTTCCCTACACCAATCACCCCACACCCCACAACCAGTAAATCTTTTAATCTTCTTGTCACCCCGTCAGCTTGACAAATTTGTGAGGGGGTAGTACTATCCATGAAGGTTTGTTTTGTATGAAAAATACTTACCTTTAGTTTCATCTTACAGGCCATTTTTTTGGTAAAAATAAAGGAAGTCATATCATCTCCGGATAATTAGTTATAAAACACGATTACCCTTGAAACCTTACTCCTTTACTTCAGAATAGCTGCCTGCCCCCCTTCCGCGCGGGGGGTTAGGGGGGATTCCCTCTGCCTTCGATACACTTTTATTATGGGTATTCAACCGGACTTGATATCACTTAAAGTAGTGCTGAAAGCCTTGCCTAGCAAGACTTTCAATGTGTAAGCAATTTTGCCTAGGTACTTATTTTTGAATTAGGAAACGGCAAAGTCAGTTATTTTACGGCGTTCTAAGGTTTTAAAGGCAAGGACAATTTGTTGGGGTGAAATGCCTAGTTTTACCAGTTCGTTGGCGACTCCTTCTTCTGTGCCGTCTTGTTGAAGCCAAATTTTTTCGTTAATGATATCAATGTGAATCAAACTGCCGTAAATTCTTTGATTTTTGTGCCAACCTATTTCCATGAGGAGATAGTGATCTTTATTTTCGTCAATGATTAATTGAAGGTCGCTTTCGGGGTCATTTCCTAAAAATTCAACGTAGTCTTGTAAGACTTTGATAATGGCTTGTTTTAGATTAGTTTTGTTTAAGGTATCCATGTAATCACCTCCTCTTGATTGACGTCAAAGGTAAAAATGCGAATGATTTTATCTTCGATTAAAACTTGTCCTGCTTCTTCTTCAAACACTGATGCTCTCACATCTTATGGAACAGCTAAATAGAGTTTTCTTTCGGGTTCGTAGCGTGCCAGTAGGTGTTCATACAAGACAAATTGACCCACTGCTTCCTCTAAATCTTTCATTTCTGATGCACTGCGGAAACTTTTAATTTCAACAGCAATTTTCTGGACACCTTTTTCCGCCGCCATGAGTCGTTCTGCCCCTAAGTCAATATATAAATTCTTTTTTCTAGTGAGTTTTAAACGATAGGGATCGTGGGTGATTGTCCAACCGTCTTTTTGAAGGGCATTGCGTACACTATCATGATAGTAGTCACGAACTGGCATGGTTATTGATTTAATAATTAATTTATTTATCTTAATTGACTCTGACGATTACCGTTATGATTCGGGTATTATTAAGTTAGCAAAAAGTGATTATCCAAGGATCAAAAATATTATTCATAGATGCTATGATGAATATCAAGCTTATTTTCAAAAAGAAGTGCTCCTATTTACTAAACCATTAGCACCAGGGCTGAGGGTATTCAACCTGACTTGATATTATTCATGATGTCGCTTTTTACCCCAAAGTACACCTGATATTATATCTTTATTGATCGTGTTACGGCGGTTTGCATAACTATCAGGTACACAGGATTGTTTTCCCTCTTCCTTCTTCCCTATTTCCTGCTCCCTGCTCCCTGCTCCCTGCTCCCTGCTCCCTGCTCCCTAAAAACCTAGGAACTTTTTCCCTAACTGAATTGCAAACCGCTGTAAATTTTACATCTCAAATACAAACGCTAAATCAACTTTTTACCGAATCTTGATTTTCCCTTTCCGCTGTGTCATGAATGGGCAAGTAAATAGGTGATGCTTGCCAAGCTGGCACCAGCCATGACGATTATTTTTAAATAGCTTAAATAGCGTTGTGAGTAACTGCTGCTGAGTAATAATAAGAAATAGATATCTAGGTATACACGAGAATAATCCAAATAATACCCTAAGATAGTCATGCTAGTCATTGAAAATAGCACAGCATAAATAATTGCACTGATTAGGATAACTTTGTTTTCCCGCAGGGACTGACTGGCTAGCAGTATAGTAACTACAAAAGCTGCTATTAATAAGGCAAATGAGTAAGCTTCAAACAGGTTTTTTCCCCCTAGTCCTCCTGTGAGACTATTAATCAGCTTTTGACCTATGCCAAATAGGGGGTAGCCAAAATTTTCACTACCTTCTAGATTCTCTTGAGCTTCTAGACGATAGAAAACATAGATAGCCCACCCAGCTACTGGTATCCAAGCCCATAATAGATGTTGCAGCTGCCGACCTTTGCGTTCCCATATACTGGTTAATAAAATTGCCAACCACATTAATAGCATTGTCTCCCGTGTCAGACAAGCAGCTGCGATCGCTATTGCTGTGTAAATCGGTTTTTCATTGCGATAAAAATAGATAGCTGTTACCAGCAGCAAGCTACTGATTAAATCAGCTGTTGAAAGGGATAAAACCATCCAAACTCCTGGTATAGAAAGAACCAGGAGTGAGTGCCAAGTTCTACCACTATATCGTTTGAGATATAAACTACTCACAAATACTATGAGAATAATAGCTAGACAGTTAATTCCAACCATTGCGTAGGGAATTAGCTGGGGATTCCCAAAACCTAATAGATAACCTAGCAGTGGATACAGAATTCTTCTGTAGCGATATTGCGGAGGAGTAATGGCTTCTATTGTCCCTGAGTTTTCTAACCATGGATCGAGAGCAATACTCAGAAACTGTTGACCATCATATCCCTGCTCTCCCTGATAAATCAATACTTTCTGACTATTGAGATAAGGAGAAATAGGGAATAGTGACCCAATTCTGAAAAAGCCAGTAATGTTCCCTTCAAATTTTACAAAATAAAAGAAACTTACTATAACTAATACTAAAATAGCAGCCAATATTGTATGCCTAATCTCAATAGGCTGCCGATTCCATAATTGTTTCATGACCTAATATCATTTTCGGTTGAACACTTATAATTAGTAGATAATAGGGAACAGGTAACAGGCAACAGGGAACAGGGAACAGGCGATGATAAGGGAGATTACCTACAAGAAGGAAGCTCAGTTTTTTGATAACTGATTATATAGCTTTTATTGCATTTATGAGGTACGCTTCTCAACCTCAAAGTCCCCCTTTTTAAGGGGGATTTAGGGGGATCGCTTTGTACCTCATAGCTATAATAATTGCTATAGTAATATGATATAACCCGATATTCCCTTTCTTAACAAACACTATAATTGCTGATAAAATTAGCAAAAATTAAAAATGCGCCTGGTTAATTCCAGACGCAGGTAATCTTTGCAGCTGATGATAAAAAAAATTAAATGAAATGAAATTAACCGAGTGCTTCAGCACCACCCACAACTTCCAGAATTTCCTGGGTAATTGCGGCTTGCCGTGCCTTGTTGTAGGTTAGGGTTAGTTTACCAGTCAGTTCCGAAGCATTATCACTAGCATTACTCATTGCTGTCATCCGACAAGCCAGTTCACTAGCTGCTGACTCTTGTAATGCCCGTAGTAACTGGTTATTTAGATATAAAGGCAACAGGGCATCCAGAATTTGGACAGGGTCTTGTTCAAAGATCATGTCACGGGGGAAAGTCTCGGTACTTGTCCTTGTGACTACCTCCCGCTCCACCTTGAACTCACCACCTTTAGTTGTCAATCTGAAGATCTCATCATCCTGTGATTCTAGTCCCTTAGCTGTTAGGGGTAGCAGGGTTTGAACCGCAGGTCGAGAACTAATCAATGAGACGAATTTGGTGTATATCAACTCCACCCGGTCTACGGTTTCAGACAGAAACAGGGAGAGGAGTTGGTCAGCAATCATAGATGCTTCTGATGCTGTGGGAATCTGTTCTAAACCGGTGTACTTGGCATCAATTGGCTGGTCGCGGCGCTCGAAGTACTGAATAGCTTTTCGTCCAACTAGCACATATTTGTAGCCAACCCCTTTCTCCTGTAGTTCCTTTGCACGGTTTTCGGCACGCTTGATCACGTTAGTATTGTAACCGCCACATAGTCCTCTATCCCCTGAAACCACGAGCAAGCCTACATTCTTGATTTCCCGTTCTTTTAGTAGGGGGAGATTGGCATCTTCAAACTGCATCCGGTTTTGCAAACCGTAGAGAACTTGTGTTAAGCGGTCAGCAAAGGGACGGGTGGCAGTTACCTGTTGTTGAGCACGACGTACCTTAGCCGCAGCCACAAGGCGCATCGCTTCGGTGATTTTCCGGGTATTTTTGACTGACTTAATGCGATCGCGAATATCTTTTAGATTAGGCATAATCTGTTCAAGGATGAAGGATGAAGGGTTAAATTTGTCTCGGGTTGAAGGTTGTTTGTCAGAATGCAGAATGCGCGAATGTAGAATTAAGAATTAAGAATTAAGAATTAAGAATTCTACATTCTGCATTCTAAATTCTTAATTCAAAAAGGTTGTTCGCCAAAGGCGTTCGGTGAAGGGTAGGTTGAAGGTTTAAGGTTTAAGGTTGACTGTTTTTTATAGAACCTGCAACCTACTAACCTGCAACCTACTAACCTGCAACCTGCAACCTACTAACCTGCAACCTACTAACCTGCAACCTGCAACCGAAACTAACCTGCAACCTGCAACGGAAACTAACCTGCAACCGAAACTAATCTTTAACCTGTTAAGCGGAGACTAGGAAGGTCTGTTTGTATTCTGCGATCGCTTCCTTTAGAATGCTTTCGGCTTCATCAGTGAGCTTCTTCTCCTTTTTGATGATCTCAACGTACTCTGGCTTGCTGGTTTTCAAGTACTCCCGCAGTCCCTGAGTAAAAGTTGTCACCTTATCAGTAGGCACATCATCTAGATAGCCATTGAGTCCAGCGTAAACGATTGCCACTTGCTCAAACACAGCTAGGGGGGAATTCTGAGGTTGCTTCAACACTTCCCGTAAACGCTGACCCCGAGCCAACTGAGCTTGGGTAGCGGCATCCAAGTCGGAGGCAAACTGAGCAAAAGCTTGCAAGTCGTCAAACTGGGCTAGTTCTAGCTTCAACTTACCAGCCACTTTCTTCATGGCCTTGGTTTGGGCCGCAGAACCTACCCGTGACACTGAGATACCAGGGTTAATCGCTGGTCTGACACCAGAGTTAAATAGGTCAGAGGAGAGGAAGATTTGACCATCAGTAATAGAAATTACATTAGTCGGGATGTAAGCTGATACGTCACCAGCCTGAGTTTCAATAATAGGCAGTGCGGTCATACTACCACCACCTAGTTCATCATTCAGTTTTGCTGCCCGTTCCAACAACCGGGAGTGGACGTAGAACACATCTCCTGGATAAGCTTCCCGTCCTGGTGGACGGCGCAGCAGTAGGGACATCTGGCGATAGGCTTGAGCTTGCTTAGACAAGTCATCATAAATCACTAGGGTTGCCTTACCGTTGTACATAAAGTACTCGGCAATCGAGGCACCAGTGTAGGGAGCCAAGAACTGTAGAGTAGCTGGGTCATTGGCGTTCGCTGCCACGATCACAGTGTAGTCTAATGCTCCTTTTTCCTGGAGGGTATTCACCACTTGGGCTACCGTAGATGCCTTCTGACCAATAGCAACATAGACACAAATTACATCTTCCTGTTTCTGGTTGATGATTGTGTCTACAGCAATAGCAGTTTTCCCGGTTTGTCGGTCACCGATAATCAACTCCCGCTGACCGCGTCCAACGGGAATCATAGCGTCAATAGCGGTGATTCCCGTTTGCATGGGTTCACAAACTGAACGCCGCGCAATAATCCCTGGAGCCATGGATTCCACCAGACGGGATTCAGTGCTTTGAATGTCCCCCTTACCATCAATGGGACGACCCAAGCCATCAACTACCCGACCAATCAGTGCCTCTCCGACGGGTACCTGAGCAATTTTACCAGTAGCAGTAACCGAGCTACCTTCCTGGATATTTAAACCATCCCCCATCAGCACTGCACCCACATTGTCCTGTTCTAAGTTCTGGGCAATGCCAACGGTGCCATCTTCAAACTCCAGCAGTTCCCCAGCCATGCACTTTTCCAAGCCATAAATCCGGGCAATACCATCACCAACTTGCAAAACCGTTCCAACGTTGGAAACGGCAAAACCTTGGTTATATCCTTGAATTTGCTGCCGAATAATGCTGCTAATTTCGTCTGGTCTAATGCTAATCATGATGTGTTTTTATCGTTAACTAACTAATTGTTTACTGTTAACTATTAACTGTTTACTGTTGACTGTTGACTGTTCAAGGTTATGTCCCAAGGGGTTAATCTTTAACCAACTAACCTACCCTAAAAGGTAAGCCTCAGAGAACCAACTAACTTACCCTACACCGACTACGGGGCGAACAACCAACGTGACGTACTTCAACTGGTCAGAGCCATACCGATGCGACGGAGTTGTCCTTTTAGACTGGCATCAAATATCTCAGACCCGACTTTAATGATCACACCACCAATTACATCCGGGTCAATTTTTGTATCCAGTTCTACCTGATTGGCTCCCGTGAGGGACTTAACTTTCTCACGAACTGATTCTTGCTGAGCTTCAGAAAGTTCTATTGCTGAACTCACCTCAGCCAAAACAGTTTGATCTAACTCTCTGAGAAGTTCTTGGTACTTCAGGCAAATGCCTTCCAAAAACGCAATGCGCCCACGGTCTACTAGAATCCTCAAAAAATTCATGGTGTAGGGGTGAAGTTGGTCCCCAGCAATTTGTTGCAAGACCCCGATTTTATCCTCAGCTCTGACCACAGGAGAGCCTAAAAACTCCTGCAATTGTGGCGATTCTTTCAAAAGACTCAGCAGAGTATCTACATCCTCACTCAGTTTGCCTTTGAGTTCGTTATCGGACTTAGCCAAATCGAGCAACGCTTCTGCATAAGGTTCGAGTACTTGGCCACTCAAAAAACCACCTTTCATGAGCCACCTCCCAACAGAGCGATGTTGCGGTCAATTAATTGTTGTTGAGCGGAGTTATCTAATGTCTCTCTTAGTTGGGAATCAACCTTAGCCATTGCCATAGTAGCAACTCGCTGGCGTAGTTCGGCCATGGCTCGTTCCCTCTCCGAGTTCAAATCCTGAACTGCTGATTCTTTCATCCGTTCAATCTCTTGAGCCGAAGCGGCCAAAATTGCCTCTTTAGCTGCTTTAGCATTAACTTCTGCTGCAGCACGAATGTTTTCTGCCTCGACTTGGGCTTGAGCTAACTTCTGCTGTTGATCTGCTAAGGCTTCGGCTCCTTGTCTTTGACGAGCTTCTACTTCTTTAATCGCCTGTTCAATTTTTGAGCGTCGCTCACTCAAAATGTTTCCCACTAATTTGCTTCCGAAGTAGTAGAGTACTCCCAACAAAATACTCAGGTTGATTAGGTTGGTTTCAAGAATATTAAAGTTTAATCCAAAACCACCTTCTCCATGAGCTTCTGTTGCCAATAATACTAAATTCCCCATCATATCCGTTTACAATTGTTTTGAACGCATAATCTTGCTAAGCTATGACCTGTCCACCTACTCTCAAGATAATTATCTCAAGACAATTATTTCAAGACAATTATCTCAAGACAATTATCTCAAGATAATTAATAGTTTGAAATAGTTTGACAGTACTCCCACATCGCCAATCTCTTAGGAGTTTTAGTAAATATATGGGTCAGGCGGTCAAGACGCCACCATTTATCTTACTAACGCTGGCCCTAACAATTTTTCTAATATTTGGCGAGATAGATCATCCACCTGTTGTTCGAGGGAAGCCATTGCTTGCTGTTTCTGTTGATCAATTTCTTCTTGAGCTTTTGCTCGTTCAGCCTGAGCTTCTTGTTGGGCTTCAGCGATCGCTTGAGCTGCCATTTTTCTGGCATCTTCTTGAGCAGAAGCGATCACAGCTTGAGACTGCTTCCGGGCTTGACCCAACTGTTCTTCATACTCTTTAGCCATTTCTTCGGCTTTAGACAAGCGTTTTTTGGCATCAGATTCCTGATTCCGGATGTATTCGTCACGCTCATCCAGCGTTTTTGTCAGTGGCTTATAGAATATGGTATTTAATACAACTGTCAAAACCAGAAACTGCAATGCCATCAGAGGCAGAGTAGCATCAAAATCAAACATTTTTTACAAATCCCAAATCGGAATAAAACCGAACAATTCACCTTATCAGACCTACCATGTAGAGACGTTGCCTGCAACGTCTCTACATAAAGTATCAGGTTCTAAGAAAATGGGTTAGCAAACAGCAGTACCAGAGAAATTACCAGACCATAGATAGTCAGGGATTCCATGAATGCCAAGGTTAACAGGAGAGTACCGCGAATTTTTCCTTCAGCTTCCGGCTGACGAGCAATACCTTCTACAGCTTGACCAGCAGCATTTCCTTGACCGATACCAGGGCCGATAGCAGCTAAACCGACAGCGAGAGCAGCAGCGACAACTGAAGCAGCAGCAATGATTGGATCCATGATGATTTTTCTTATCCGTGAGTAAAGAACAAAATAGAGAGCTACTAGTCAGAAGGATTCTCCGAAGGAGTGATCAATTCCAACTATTCCTAATTTAAGGCTACCGTGCCATTCCCATCATAAGGTTATCCCTTAATGTTCTTCGCCTTCGACTTCTATTGCCTCGTGAATGTAGGCAGCTGCCAAGGTAGCGAAGACCAGGGCTTGAATTGCACTGGTAAATAGACCTAGCGCCATAATTGGCAACGGGATAAACAGAGGCACTAGCAGCACCAACACGGCTACTACCAGTTCATCTGCCAGAATATTGCCAAATAAACGGAAGCTTAGGGAGAGGGGTTTGGTGAAGTCTTCTAAAATCTTGATCGGCAAGAGGATTGGTATTGGCTGAATATAGCCAGCGAAGTAACCTAAACCCTTCTTGCTCAAACCAGCGTAAAAATACGCCAAGGATGTTAGTAAGGCTAAGGCAACGGTGGTATTGATGTCATTGGTAGGAGCCGCCAGCTCACCGGATGGGAGCTCGATAATACTCCAAGGAATGAGGGCTCCTGACCAGTTTGACACGAAGATAAACAAAAACAGTGTACCGATAAAAGGTACCCAAGGGCGATATTCTTTTTCCCCCAGCTGGTTTTTCGCTAAATCCCTCAAAAATTCTAGGGCGTACTCCATCAAATTTTGGATACCGCCAGGAACCATTTGGACATTTCGAGTTGCCGCAAGGGAAGCTACTACCAGAATAGCAATCACTACCCAGGAGGTGAGAAAAACCTGACCGTGTAATGTTAAATTGCCAATCCGCCAATAAAAGTGTTCACCAACTTCTAAGGAAGCAAGGGGTAAAGAATTCAGAACGTTTAAAGCATTTATCATTTCCATTCTGGAGATTTACCCAGATTTCTGTCAAGGGTGAAACGTCTGTTTATCCTACCAATAAATCCGACTTAAATAAATCTTACTTAGAGGTAGGATTTACTAGGCTTTGCAGGATATAGACGATAATTGCGGCTTTGTACGTCAGAAACCCTAAAAATATAGGAAGTATTTGTAATTTTTGCCATTGACTGGCTACTACAATTATCCCAATAAAAACCGCAAACCGAGCCGTGCTCGGACGCCTATTTTGTTGGCTTAGCCGCTCTACGTCTTTAGCCAACATTCTCAAGTAAACCATACCAGTACACGCCCCGATCAAATAATTCAAGGCAATGTTGAGGGAGTAAACCACCCACACACAGATGAAAATAATCCCTGTCGCGACTAGGGTGACCAACAACAGAGTTTGTTTGAGTTGGTAATACTCCTCCATTGACGAACTCGTTGAAGGGGACAAGTAACTTGTTTGCGTGTTTTCCTCCATGGTCAATGGTTTCTCAAGAGGGTCATCTGACAAGTTCACCGGTAGCAGCAAATGCTAGTCCAGTCATCTGGCTTGTTTTCACAAACCAGAGGTAATCATATCATGGGAAAGGTCACAATACTTAACAAATCTGGTATAAAAATAACTAATCCCTCCGAAGTGCGGTATAAGTAAGGGTTTCGGCTGACAGGGTGATGGATAAATGCGGCAACGGATGGGTGCATGTAACGGATAGGTAGTGACTACACAAACTAAGCTTGCAGACTTAGGCTGACCACACCAATGATTTTCTCTGAGTCCTTGAGGTGCGGACGAAAGTTTGTATAGCTCCATCCTTGAGGGGGCAGGGGACTAGTGCTAGAGGTGATTGACTGACTTTACTCCTAAAATCAACGGTTTTACTTAGGTAGCGGTGGAGCGGTAGCTAAACCGAACAAAACCATTGCCAATGTTGGGTTTCACTATGTTCGACCCAACGGACAAACCAAAATTTGTCACTCAACAGGGAAAGTCTATATATTGTATTGGGATCTTGATGCGTTCGCGTAGCGTGGCCTACGGCCAATCGCGTAGCGGCTCGTACCGAGCATCGCGTTTGAGGGAAGGATATCTCATTTGGCGTACTTCTTAAGAAGTATCTCGCAACTAGCGAGAGGCAACAAAGGTACGACCCAACAAAAATATTGGTTAAATATTACTGAATTGAATTCAATAAATACCGACATGGTCAGCAAAGCACTAGTATAGATGCCAATTTGTCGCTTCATGGCACTCAGAAATACTAGACTCATTACCAACACCATTGGCAACTTAGCTTTGATACCAATGAAATCAGGATTTGATAATGTAATTAACCCATCTAAGGAAGGAGCATTAACATGTCCGTCTGGATTTCTAGTGGCTGAAAATAGAATCGATTTAAAGAATCCTTCTGCATTCCATAAGATAAATGGTAGTGACGTTATCCCAGGGATAACAATTATTAACAACAAAGCGATGAAGGTATCCTTTACAGGATTATCCTCTGATGATTGCCAAGCCCAAATCAGATAAAGTGGTAGTAAAAAGATAGCAATTTGTTTAATCGCTAAAGACAAGCTAAACATCAAGAAAGCTGTAGACTTGTGTTTTGGCAGTAACATCAGGGAAAGAATCAGAAAAAATATAGCTAGGAAATCTAAGTTAGCGTCGATACTCACATAAAGCGTCCATCGGTTCAGTAACCAGAATAAAGCAGCAAACCAGCCAAAAATAAATAGTTTATGGTTATACAAATGATAAAAAATTAAACCAGCAATACCGATATTAACCATTAAAAATATCGGTCGCCATAGGGAAATCCAGTCTGAGTAGTCTTGGAACCCCAATAATTGAGTTAATGCTGAAAGCCAATAAAAAAGGGGGAAATAGGTAGCATACTTCTGATTCTCTCTCATATTTCCCGATAAGACTCTAGCGTAGGGATTTTCCCCCGATAAAATTCGCTTCCCTTCTACCCAGCTATAGTAAATATCATGTCCTTCAGTGTTATAGTTCCAAACTTGCAAAAGTTTGACATTAATCACAACACCGACAACAGCGATTAAAATTAGACAGATAATTACTAAACTCTTTCTTTGACTCATTATCATCTTCCTTCTTGGTTATTCGTTAATTAACCATTAACGAATAACCTTCAATGATAAGTATTCAATCGAACTTGAGCTCACGGTTTACTTTTTCAGGACGCCCCATCCCAGCTGTGATGGCATAACTTTGAGCCAACAACTGTAACCAAAGCCGTGGAGAACGCTTTTCAAGCCAGGGCTGTAACCGTCGAACTAGACTGGGAAACCAACCTTTGAGCAACCCGCTGACCAAGGCATTGCTAGTAAAACTTAAGTAACTGCCTACCCAAAGCAAGAAATCCTTAGCACCAGCCATTTCCAAAATCCAGGGGATGAGGGCAGGGTTTCGCCGAGCTGCTTTGAGTGCCAGTCGATTAAAGGTTAACCAACTGAAACGGTCTTTAATAAACGTATCTGGTACCTCCGGTGGTTCATCTGCCAACAACCCAAAAAAGGTATTGAGCATGGCGTTAATCCGTTGGGGTGGTAGATGACGACCTGTTGGTACCATCATCCCCTGGGAAAAGAGCCAGGTCACAGCAATATTACTTTGATAGGCGCGAATTTGATTTAAATCCTTAACACTCAAAAGATTGTGCCGCAAGGCAGTGTCCAAGAGATCGGTTAAGCGATAGAGGTTACGCACTAAGGAACCGAAGCCAGTGAACACCAAGGGGGACTGAAGGGAAGCAGCATCACCAATGGCAACCAGTCGGTCAAAGGCCACAATGCGATCGCGACTTCCCACCGTAAAATGTCCGGGAATATACCCAAAGGTTGGCTTCTTCCACACCAACTTTTCTATATCACATCGGCGGTACTCCGGTAAGATAGTAAAGAAATCTTCATACATTTCTAATAAAGAGCCGGGATTCTCAGGATGTATCTGATGGTAATGGAACAAATAAATTGTCAATTCCTCACCTGCACCAGGGAACAACTCCCAAATCAGCTGACGTCCCCGGGAAATATCCCCATGACTATTGAGAACATCACCATAATCGGGATCCCACACCTGAGGCTCTAATCCCTCAATCACAGCCCCCACGGTGGGACAGACACTATTAAACGCCCTACCCCCATTGAGCTGCCAAGCAATTGGTGAAGCCGTTCCCATGGCATCCACCAACAGACGACCACTCACTTGTCGGTTAGATTTAGTCGGTAAGTGTTGCAAGTCCACCACAACTTCCTCTGGGGTGATAGTTGCTTGGATAAACTCTGTCTCATCCCAGATTTCTCCCCCAGCACTCTTTAGTTTTTTCCCACACAGTTGCAAAAATTTAGCAGAATCAATGGCGATATTGAGCACCCTTGGCGTGTGCAAAATGGCTGCTTTCAAGTGGGGTGGGTTGTTGCTATCAAAGAACTTATTAAATCCATCAACGTATTCCCTAGCAATAATCCCTTCAAACTCAGTAGGGGTAAATAAACCCAAATCAATCAGGCTTTGAAACTCATCCCGTGAAATATTCCATTCCCGGTTCATCCGCCCAAAGGTTAACCGCTCAATCAGCAATACCCGATAACCCCGCTGCGCCATTGTTGCAGCATGGATCACTCCCAAAGCACCACCGATGTAGATTACGTCGTACTTAGAGGTTGAAGGTTGACGGTTAGTCGGTTGTTCGCGTAGCGTGGCCTTTTGGCCAAGGTTAGAAGGTTGAAGGTTAGATGGTTGAAGGTTAGTGGGTTGAAGGTTAGTGGGTTGTTCGCGTAGCGTGGCCTTTTGGCCAAGGTTGTTTTGGGAACCTTCAACCTGCAACTGGCCAACCTTCAACTGTTGGGAACCTTCAACCTGCAACTGGCCAACCTTCAACTGTTGGGAACCTTCAACCTGCAACTGGCCAACCTTCAACTGTTGGGAACCTTCAACCTGCAACTGGCCAACCTTCAACTGTTGGGAACTTTCAACCTTCAACCCCTTAAACACTACCTGCTTGGGCTGCTGGGGGTTACGAACCCCCTCACGCCAGCGCTTTTCCCACCAATAAACTCGATTAAGGTCATATTCTCCTCTAGGCATTTTCCGGAAAAAGTGCACAGTCTGAGGATAATAGGGTGCTAATGCTTCAAAGATGGATTGCTCAGATAACTCTACATCCGGTGGTTCTGGATAGTGGTAGGGGAATTGGTCCCGAAGACTTTGGGTCAGCTGTCTTAGAATTAGGTTTTCGCCGCTCAGGGGCTTTTCGGACCAACGAAAGGCTTTGAGGTAGGTGGTTCGCTGCACGGACCACACAAAAATCGAGATTTCTGGAATCAAAGAAACTACAACTGTAGTCTTGTGATTAGAATTCTCATCAGGAGTAGTCTCCCATTGCAGACGGATACCATCCGGCGTGATTATCTTATCCCCAAGCTTAGGCTGCCATTCCTGTTGCAACCAGTGGCAGACACTCTTTGTGTCTGGTGTAGGGATTTCTACGTACAGAATCTCTTTCATAGGGGTTATGTGATCACAAATGTCATTAAGAGGAGAGACGGAGGTAATCAGTGATGAAAATACGCTAAGCTTCCAAGTATCGACTTGTTTAATATTCGTAAAAATACTTTACATTGATTTCAGTTTAGTTATAGTCAAGGGTGCCCTTGTTTGTTAGGTATGAATTATCCCATTCCAGCCAGTCCACAAGAAATAGTCGCCCTACGTCAACAACCGGTTGATGAAGAACTGGTGGTAGTGGCGATTGCTGGTGTCATTCACATTGCCCGTCAAGAGGGACAGTCCCTTGACGATTTAACTGCCGAAGTCTTAGCAGAAGACGATTGGCTTGATCACTCACAAAGAGTATTACTCAATGACCTCGTTGTCCAAGCCTGGGAGAGTCTGCCTGAATTGGAATGGCAGGCGTCTTAAACTCAAGCCAAGATGGTGATCGTAATTGCTACGACTCAAGCTATAACGCATCTACCTTTTTGATCATTGATTGCCATTGATTGGCAAATTAACCCCAGGCTGACCCATTCCTATTTTTAGAAAACTACTCCTGAGTCAAACTAGATCTTCAACAGAACCGATCAATTCCTATTCCCCTTGCCTAGTAGCTTGATCACGCTCTCGTAGCTGCAAGAGAATTTGGGCATGAAATTCCTTGGTGATGGGATAGAAGTAAGCGAGTGCTATACCACCAATCAAGAATAGGGTTGGCAATGGTCCAATAGCGATACGGATGGCTAGCAGTGCGGAATCGGGTTGGGTGGGGACTGGTTGCCCAGCAGTAGATGAGATGAATCCTGACCACTCTAGGACAATACCGACTAAAAACAGTCCTAGGGCTAAACCAAGTTTTTGCAGCAAAACCATGAAGCCATAAAATATCCCTTCCCGACGCTGACCTGTGGTCAATTCATCGAGTTCAATCACATCGGGCACCATGGACCAGGGGATGAGATAAGCCACAGAAACGCCAAAACCAGCCATAACAGCTAAACAGTACATTAAGGCCACTTGACCAGGTTGTAGCAAAAATAGACCAACTTGAGCGATAACCCAGATACTAGTGCCCATAAAGTAAGCGGTTTTTTTGCCCAATCGCTCACTGACCATCTTCCAGAAAAACAGCATTAATAACGCAGTACCTTGAACCGCAAGGGCGACTAAGGGAAAGGTAGACTCGGGCAATCCCATCCAATTGACTACGAAGTAAAGCAGGATAGAACCGATTAACTGGACACCTAACCAGGAACACAGATAAATGCCAATCACATATAGAAAAGGCTGGTTACTGAATACAATCCGCAGTTGCTCAAAAAAAGATAAGGAGGCTGAAGTGTCAGCTTCAGAGCGCTCTGTGAAAGCAGAGCTATCTTTCAGGTGGGGTTCTGGGGTAGAAAATATCAGAGTTATACCAAAGACGGTAATTAGTAAACCAAGAAGACTGAGAAAGATACCAGTGATATCAGGGTTGCTAGTGGCACCCAATAATTGGGCAGTCACTGGGATAATCCGGGCAATGCCATAGAAAAATGATAGGGGTCCAATTAGGGTGAGCAGAGTTCCTACAGTCTTTTTCTGCTGAGTTCCCAATATAGGCTGTGCACCTCGTTCTTGGATGCGCAGCACACACCACAATATCGGCACCACCGCCAGCAAGGTGGTGACTAACCCTAGCACTAGATATTGCTGACCACTATCACCGGCATAGGCACTAAAAATTAATCCGCCTAGAACTAAGGTTAGGATGCTGCCACCGATGGAAAAGGTAAAGCGAAAGCTGTTGAGGCTAGTGCGTTCGTTGTAGTCTTGGGTGAGTTCTGGAGTTAGGGCGGTGTAGGGTAGGTTAACTGCAGTGTAGGCAATGTTGAACAGAATAGCAATCAGAAGGTAGTAGCTAAACAGCAACCAGTTATTGATAGTATTGTTATTACTGAAGTGGGGGACAATCCACTGTAAGAAAAACAGAACACCAAACGGAATTGCCCCAAAGAGCATCCAGGGAATGCGACGCCCCCAACTAGAACGAGTGCGATCGCTCATAATCCCAACCATGGGATCATTGATGGCATCGGAAACTTTGCCAATCATCAGAATGCTCCCTGCCAAACCCGCTGGTAAACCAGCCACATTGGTTAAAAATGGCAGGAGGTAAAAGACTAAGAGATTGGCGGTCATGGCTGGACCCATATCTCCAGCACCATAAGCTAGTTTGGTGGTAAAGTTAAGCTTTTCGAGTCCACCGGAGACTTGGGCAGGATTACTGGCATCAGAACTAGAAACATCACTCATAACCGATAAGATAATTTAGCTAGGCAATGTGGTGATCGGGATTTTTTGAGTAAAACGAATCACTCATAAGCCATTTCTAACATTAGACTTCTTGTATAAGTAGGGAAATTCCGAACTTGGGAAATTCGGAACAACCGCTGGTAATGGTCGAATAGTTTTCGACTTTTGCTAATGGTCGATTCCCTGAACAATACCTAACCAATATCAATTGCGCGAACTATGTCAGAACTTTACGTCTCCTGGTCAGAGTACTATGAAAAAATCGAACGGCTAGCTGTCAAACTCTATCAAGCCGATTGGGATTTCAACCAGATTGTCTGTATTGCTAAGGGAGGATTACGGGTTGGTGATATCCTCTGCCGCATTTACAATCAGCCCTTAGGGATTCTGTCTGCTGCTTCCTATACCGGACCAGACAATCGGATCCGAGGACCGATTACGTTTTCGAGCCACCTGGCAATGACAACGGCAAAATTAGGTAATCGGATCCTGTTGGTGGATGATTTAGTGGATTCTGGTATTAGTCTACGAGAGGCGATTAAATGGCTTTATAGTCATTATGGTACAGAAATTGAGGAGATTCGTACTGCTGTGATCTGGTATAAAGCCTGTTCTGGGATTGCTCCTGATTACTATGTGGATTATTTGCCAGATAATCCTTGGATTCATCAGCCTTTTGAACCTTATGAGTCCATGAGTCCAGCTGATTTGGCTCAAACCTATTTA
>NZ_JAAHFV010000459.1:0-4448 GCF_010672755.1 Moorena sp. SIO1F2 | reverse complement strand
ACCAGAAAATTTCTGTCAGCAACTTTTGTCCCCAAATAAGATTTAAAGATGAAGTTACTTTACTATTCTCCTGCCAGCTATGGAGGACTAGCTGACTATGCCCATTACCAAGCTAATGCCCTTGTATCTGCTGGCGCAGAGGTAACGTTACTGACTACGCCTAACTATCCTGTAGGTAGGGGAGAAGCCTATGAGATTGTACCGATTTTGGATGATACCACGGCAAGTCCTGGGGTGCATAAACCAATGCCCAAGGTTCTTAAAGCAGGCTATCTTTCCTATAATCTGCTCAGCAATATTGCTAGATTAATCCGTTTTATTGAAGAACATCGGTTTTGTCACGTCTTAATGGGTTCTTACCTGGAATACCTTGCTCCTTTGTGGGCACATCGCCTGAGACAATTAGCCAATCGGGGAGTTGTATTCGGTGCAGTAGTCCATGATCCCGTGCGAGATTTTGTCCTGGGGCCTCAATGGTGGCATCGTTGCTCTATTGCAGCAGGCTATTCGTTTCTGCGGGAGGCATTTGTTCATGAAGCAATTGATTTGGATACGGTTCGCCCTATGCCTCAATTGCGCACAACCGTAATTCCCCACGGTATTTATGAATTGCCCCAAGCAACCCAATCTAGGGAAAAAATGTGCAACTTACTTGACTTACCTCCAGAGGCTAAGGTGATGTTGTCCTTTGGGCATATTCGTCCGAACAAAAACCTTGACCTGGTAATTGAGGCAATGGCTCGTGTCCCTGAGGTATATTTAGTAGTCGCCGGTAAAGAACAGTCTTCTAGTCAGCAACTTGCTCGTCGTTATCAAGAACTAGCTCAGGAATTGGGTGTAGCAGATCGCTGTCGCTGGCAGATTGGCTTTATTCCTGAAAGGGAAATTCCTAATTTGTTTGACATGAGTGATTTAGTTTTATTGACTTATGATCAGACTTTTCACTCTGCTAGCGGTGTGTTAAGTATGGCAACCCACCATCGCAAACTTTGCTTGGCTTCCAGTGGAGAAGGGCCTTTGAAAGAGGTAGTGCAAAAATATCAACTAGGATTGTGGGTTGAGCCTAATAGTGTAACTGCGATTGTCGAGGGCTTAAAGTCATGGCTGAAAACGTCAGTTAAACCTTGCTGGCAAGAGTATTTTCGGGACAATTCTTGGCCGCGTAATTCTGAGTTAGTAATTAAGGCTTTTAGCAGCTATTAAATATTATAATTTTAAGCATTTTTTTGAATAGATAATTTGTATAAACAAATATATGAAAAACGTTAAACCTATTCTTGTTACAGGCTGTCATCGTTCTGGTTCAACATGGGTAGGTAATGTATTAGCTAAATCTCCATCAGTCAGCTACATTCACGAACCCTTTAATGGAATGTGCAGACCCGGAAAGTGTCGTGTAATTTTTCCTCATACTTACATGTATATTACTCAAGCAAACGAGGAAAATTATTATGATGGATTAAATGATACTCTAAATTTTAAATACAATATACCAGCAGAATTAAAATTCTTAAGAACGCCTAGGGATCTAGCTCGCCTCACAAGAGATTATCTCATTTTTTTTTATAATCAACTGAATCATATTTCTCCCTTAGTCAAAGATCCTATGGCAGTTTTGTCAGCGGAATGGCTTGCTCATCGGTTTCAGATGAATGTACTAGTTTTGGTGCGTCACCCTGCTGCCTTTGTCAGTAGTTGTAAACAGTTAGGCTGGGGATTTCACTTTGAAAACTTACTACATCAGCCATTACTCATAGATAAATATTTTAAACAGTTTGAAGCAGAAATTATTGACCATGTTAACTATGAACATGAATTGATTGATAAATTAACACTATTGTGGAAACTAATTTATACTGCTGTAATAGATTATCAAGATAACAATCCTGAGTGGTTAATTTTGCGCTATGAAGACATTTGCAGTCAACCACTATCCCAATTCAATCACATTTTCAAGACTTTTAATATTGAATTCAGTACTACGGCTCAAAAATTTATTCAGGAATCTACAAACTATAGCCAATTTAAGGGTATTTTTAAATAAATTCACTCTATAAAACGGAAGGCAAAAGCTCAGATCGATATTTGGAAGGAACGTCTTTCTCAACAAGAAATAGATAGTATTCGTAGCAAAGTTGAGGATGTTTCTCAGCATTTTTATACTGATGAGGATTGGTAAATGAGGAATAGTAAAGTTGTACATAGCTCAAGTACCTACTTAGCTTATGAATCCTAAAATTATTGCAGGTAGTATTCTCAGCTATCACTACAACCATTGGCTTAGCAACTGTCCCTCCCGTAAAATCCGCATTGCTTACCTCAAGGCATATTTAGCCAGGTTAGGAAAAGAAACATCGGTTCAAATGGGCTGTCGCTTTCTTAACGGACGTAAAGTCTATTTAGGCGATCGCAACGTAATTAACTTTGGCTGCTTATTAGATGGTCGCCACTATCAAATTCACACTGGTAACGATGTTTCTATTGGTCCAGAGGCAACCATTTTAACCTTAGGCCATGACCCCCAATCCCCCAGCTTTGCCGATCGAGGCGGAGATGTCATTATTGGCGATCGCGTTTGGATTGCTTATCGAGCTATTATTTTACCCTCAGTAAAAATAGGAGAAGGTGCGGTAATTGGTGCAGGGTCAGTAGTCACTAAAGATGTGGAACCCTACACGATTGTGGCAGGTAATCCCGCTAGATTTATTAAGCAGCGAAATCCAGAGTTAGACTATCACTTACATTACCACCCATGGCTCCTGTAAAAAATATCAATTAGATAATAATTAAAATTGTGTTTAAACAATCTCATCAGTGGATCTGCTGTCAAATCGGAGCACGAGAACATTACGCAATCCCCAGATCCCTACATCAACAGGGTAACCTATCTCACCTAATCACAGACGCCTGGATTACTCCCCACTCCCCCCTCAAGCATCTACCCAAAAACCTCCTCACCAGTTTACGCGATCGCTTCCACCCAGATCTTGCTCAAGCATCCACTCACGCCTTTACCAATTCCTTGATTCAGCTAGAAATCCAGCAACGTCTGCAAAAAGTGCGTGGTTGGGAACAAATTATTGCCCGTAATCACTGGTTTCAACAAAACGCTGTCAACTATCTGGCAAAAATTGCTCCAAAATTTAATAAACCTCCCATCCTCTTTACTTACAGCTACGCAGCCTTAGATCTATTACAATTTGCCAAAGCTCAAGGGTGGCGCACTGTCCTCGGACAAATAGATCCAGGAATTGTCGAAGAAAAAATTGTTGCCCAAGCCCACCGCCAATATCCCCATTATCAATCAACCTGGCAACCAGCACCCCCAGACTATTGGACTAACTGGCAAAAAGAATGTCATTTGGCAGACCGGATTTTAGTTAACTCCACCTGGTCTAGCCAAGCCCTACAACAAGTTGGGGTACCCTCAGAGAAAATTGCCGTAATCCCCTTAGCTTACCAAGCACCTACCCAATCTCAAGGCTTTGTGCGCACCTATCCAGAACACTTTTCCCCTCAGCGTCCCCTCAGAGTGCTATTCCTCGGACAAGTTATCCTACGTAAAGGTATCTTTCCCCTGCTGGAAGCAGCTAGATTATTACAACAGGAACCCATTGAATTTCAGATTGTAGGATCCGTAGGGATTACCCTCACCCCAGCCCAACAAAACTTGCCAAATGTGCGCTGGATTGGTTCCGTTCCTCGCAGTGCCACCAGCCAGTATTATCAACAAGCAGATGTATTTCTCTTCCCTACCCTTTCCGATGGCTTTGGTTTAACTCAACTAGAAGCTCAAGCTTGGAAATTACCCCTGATAGTGTCCCGATATTGTGGAGAAGTGGTGAAAGATCAAGAGAATGGCTTGATCTTACCAGAGGTTTCAGGAGAAGCAATTTCTCAAACCTTGCAATGGTGTCTTAATCATCCTCAACAATTGCAGTATTTTGCTCAAAACTCCACAAATCTCTCTCAATTTAGTTTGTCCCAACTCCAACAAAATCTGCAACATATATAGCAATTATCAAACTCATGAGGTACAATTTTATGGGTTTTAGGGAACAGGGAACAGGGAACAGGGAACAGGGAACAGGGAGCAGGGAGCAGGGAGCAGGGAGCAGTATGAAAGAGCTTGGAGGATTTTTTGGTGTTATGAGAAATCAGCAAGATTGTTCATAACCTATTTATATAGCGTTTATCATAGCTATGAGGTACACATTCTTTTTTCCCTCTTGCCTATTGCCTATTGCCTCTTGCCTATTGCCTATTGCCTATTGCCTATTGCCTATTGCCTATTGCCTATTGCCTATTGCCTTCCCCTCCTGGGAGGGGTTAGGGGTGGGTTCCTCTTGCCTCTTGCCTACTCCCTACTCCCTACTCCCTACTCCCTACTCCCTACTCCCTACTCCCGACTCCCTACTCCCTACTCCCTACTCCCTACTCCCTACTCC
>NZ_JAAHFV010000458.1:0-4453 GCF_010672755.1 Moorena sp. SIO1F2 | reverse complement strand
TGTAAGTTTTAAGGGTTAGAATCAGCAAACCGTAATCTTTACTGTGGTCTTCGAGTACATCAATTGCCCCAAGGTAAACTCTGACCATCACCCCATCTCACTGACGCCTGTACCAAACCCAAAATAAATTCTAGCAATCCTCTCCACTGCTGTTGACTAGCAGTGACTCCTTGCTTGTGGATGTGTAGAATCAAATCTCGATCAGGATGGTTAACAATTTCCTGAGCATAGCGGTTGATCACATCACCATCTAGTTGAATCACAGTTTGGGCGCAAATTAAATCATTGATTGACTTGACATTTGCCCGTTGGTGTGAATTAGTTTTTAGCAATGCCTGATTTCGACTATCCAGTGCTGCTTTCAGTTCACTGAGCTTACGCAAACAACGCAAGAAACGATTGTTCTTAAGAATCTGTTGCGCTTGAAGCATTTCCTCAGAACTGCTGGTTTTAGTAGGGTTTGGTAGTCGGGTGTTAATTTGGTGCAGTTCTACTGTGGGATCGGTGAGGATTTCTTGGCCTCCTCTAGCCTGCTCTAGAACAGTGGGATCATACAAGGGTGAATTGGGATCACTCAAAAGCACGGTGTACTCTAGTTCCAAGGTTTTACGTAACTCAAGGTAGCGATCGCGTAAAGACTGATGAATTCCCTGTTGCTCTAGATAGTCTGCTGAGATCGGGTAAATATCCCGGTAGGTTTCCCAGGGGATAAATTTATCTCCCTTAATTTCCTCCACTACCATGGTGTTAACTTCTAAGGCTGTGATGTCAATCAAGACATCCCCCAAAGAGCCATAAAATTCATCAAGGGTTTGACCTAATCTAGAGGTAACATCAGGTGCGACCCGTGGCGAATTAAATTCGCCAAGGTCAAGCCCACCTCGTTTTAAAGGTGATATTGCATCAGTAGTTGCTGGTTGCTTAAGGTTTCTGGTCTTGGTCACGGCCATGGTAATGATATATGAACTACCCTAAATATAGGTGGAGGAATGCTCGATTTCGACTCCTCTATGGAATCAAAATCGACCTAGGGCAATCTGTGTATGCCACGGGCGAAGTCTCAGGCAAAGCTTACTGCTTATCCTTTAGCACCAGAAAAAGCTAATTACGCCCAGATGAATCCTCTTTTTTACGTGGTTTCTTGATAAATAGTGACTCTTCCAGGCTAGACCAATTATCATCATCAAGTTTGATCGGCTCAGATTCATTCTGTTGTGCCACAGGAAAGTCAAACAAATCTTCCATGAGTTCTTCAGATGCCTGCTGTGATTGATCGGTGATATCAGAGATTTCTAGAAACGGATCTAACTCTTGAGATTGATCCTGATTAAAGTTATGGTCATCAGTTAGCTTATTTGTCAGTTCTGAAGTATCTGGATTTTCCGAAGGTGCCGATAGCTCCAAGCTATTTCCTAGAGATGGATAAGATTCCAGTTCATCAGTTGGGAAATCATCCCAGTCTTCATCAAGTTCTAAATCTGTTGCTGATCCATTGAGATTGCTTGGTGCAGTGAACGGATTCGCGTTTTTCGTTAGTTCATCCCACTCATTATCCTCAGAGACATCCAATGAATCTATCTCAGGAGTTGTCAATTCTAGTGATGAGTGCTCCGGTTGTTCCAACATCCAATCATCCCAATCCTCATTTTCTTCTAGCTCCAATGATTCTAGGCTGAAGAGGTTAGGATCTGCATCAATCTGTTGTGTATCTTCTTCAAACAGATCACCCCATTCCTCTTCTAATTCCTGGTTTGAAGCTTCAGTTGTGGGTTCTGGTGATGAGGGCGTTAACTCCAAATCTTCTAATGTCAGGAGTTCCCAATTTTGATTATCCACTGCATCGGATGGCTTGAACTGAGATTCCGATTGTTCTTCAACGAATTCTTGCCATTGTTGATCAATTTCTGCATCTGAAACGTCTTGGTCAGTTAGCTCGTGATCAGGCGACTCCAGTAATTCCCACATCGAGTCATCCCAATCGTCCTGTTCAGTTTCCGCTTCTAATGCCTGGGTGCTATCTGTCGATGGCATCAGTGAGGATTCCAGTTCTGCGGAGGGTACTTCTAGTAGTTCAGGCTCAGTTTCTAGGAAAGTGTCAGGACTAGCCTGGATTTCTTCTAGAACCGGAGGTGGAGGTACCAAGATTGACTCCACTTCTGGTGCCGTATCCGGTAGCAAGTCAATACTAGCATCTGTTTCCTCTTCAATCGGGGGTGGAGTTATCAAGACTGACTCCACTTCTGGTGCGGTATCTGGTAGAAAGTCAGGAGAAATGTCTGTTTCCTCTTCAATGGGGGGTGGAGGTACCAAAACTGACTCAGTTTCTGACCACCTATCCTCTAGGAAGTTTGCTATTGCTTCTTCCTGTTCCAAGTCAGTAGTTTCTGGCAATTCATTACTCTCAGTAATCTCTGGAAACAAGCCAGCCTCAGAAACTACTTCATCGACTACTTCATCGACCAATCCAGGTTTGATGATCGGCTCAGTTACGGTGTAGGGATTAACCAATGAATCATCAAGGTTCCCTGGGGTAGGAGCTGTTACTGACTCAAGGTCACCAAAGATTGTTGGGGGTGTCTCTGGTGCTGTCTGAGTCGGTTCTACTTCGGCTGGGGGAGGTTCTGCTACTAACTCCGAGGCAGAGGCAACGGCTGCTGCTGCCAATCCAGTCCCCAAAACCGCTGTAGTAACTGTATCGAGACGATGCTCTGTGTGTGACTCTACTGACTCTACTGACTCTACTGACTCTACTGACTCTACTGACTCTACTGACTCTATGGCTACTCGGGTTTCAGTAACTGGTTCTGTGCTTGGCAATAAATGGGTTTCAACCCTAGGGGATTCAGGCTCTATAACCCCAGTAGTGCTAGTTGGGTAACCTAGAGTGAGTAGAACTTCAAAGAGCTTATGCAGACTCTTGATGTTGCTCTGAATAATTTGATTGCCTTGAGCCACCTGATCATTGTGAAATTGCCGCAGTTCTCTATAGCGACCATTGCCGATAAACTGGTCCCCCACTTCATTGTCGATGGCACCGTTAATGGTATCAATGCGGGTACACATACGATGACCAGGTTTTGCCTGGGCTGCATCTAAATCAGCATTGGTGTCGGCTACCCAGGTGGTAATTTTCAAATCAACTGCTTCGCTCAGGGCTAGGACAAGAGCCTCTTTAATGTTCCCTGTCTTAAGGTATTGTCTAAAGTCATCTCTAGGAGCCATAATAGTACACTCGCGCTTATTAGGGTAGTTTTCTAACTTAGTTTAGATTGACTTATTATGAAGAATTTTTGATATTACCACGTCCACCCTTGGGTTGTAGTGGTAGGATTCTTTAAAGGATATAGCTGTTGTTGAGAGTTTTTCGGTGACTGTGAACACCCAACCGTCAACCGTCAACAAACACTCGGTTAATTAAATTATTTAGGTGAAATTTATATCAGATGATAACGAGTTGAGCAACTTAGCAGCGCCCATTACTGCTGAACACTTTGTCTGTCACGGAAGTAGCAGATCAAATCAATAATATTTATATTTTTTTTAGTGTTAAATAGTATTCCCTTTTTTGGAAGATAGACGCTTAGCCACTATCAGTATCGAGAGCAGAGCCTTGAGGTAGCCGACCCATGGTAGTACTCAGAACCGTAAACAGTTGTTGCAAATTTTCCAAATTTTGCTGAATAGTCTGGCGTCCTTGTTTTACCTGCTCTAGGTGAAATTGCTTCAGTTCAGTGTAAGGTCCATTGCCCATAAACTCTGAACCAACTTCGTTGTTGATTTCACCATCAACAATATTCATGCTAGTACGCATTTGGCAATCAGAGGTTGGCTGGTCTAGCTCCGCTGAGGAATGAGGAGCTGGGCTAGATGAGGATACCCAAGTCGTAATTTCTAACTCCACTGCTTCACCTAGGGATAGGGTCAGAGCATCCCTAATGTTACCTGCCTTGATTTGTTGTTTAAAGTCGTCTTTAGTGGTCATGGATTTTGTTGCCTTAGTTGGGTACGGTGCGTGATAAGACGGGCTCGCAATCATTTTATCGGTCGCCAGGGTTGGGATAGTCCGTCTGGGAATATTGATAACCGGCAAGATGCCGGTTCCACCAAGATGCCGGTTCCACCAATATGCCGGTTCCACCAAGATGCCCGTTCCACCAAGATGCTGCTTCCACCAAGATGCCGGTTCCAACCACCGGGTCAAACAGCTTTTTAGGAGATCCACCCGTTATTAGTTTTTAGTTATTAGTTGTTAGTTCTTAGCCAAAAATCGGTAACTTCATATCCTAGTTCCTGTAACATTCGATGGAGCAGGGGTAAGCTCAGACCGATAACATTACTATGACAGCCTTCGATTTTGTCAACGAAGAGTCCCCCTCTACCTTCCAAAGCAAAGGCGAACCCCTTAAATGTGCTGGTGCCTTTGCTTTGGAAGGTAGAGGGGGACTCTTCGTTG
>NZ_JAAHFV010000457.1:0-4469 GCF_010672755.1 Moorena sp. SIO1F2 | reverse complement strand
TCCAATGCTAATAGACTTGATATCACTCTCAAATTCATACAACAAAAAAAATAAATAATTGCTTATTAGGAGATAGTTAACGCCCAATTATTCATCATATAAATAATAGATATGGTTGAAATAGCCGCCTGAAACCATAACATAAAAAAATTAAATCAATAAATAAAAATTAACCAGAGTAAACCTTAATCAGTTTTATTTGATTAAAATAAAATTTAACCTGTTAAAATTTTATTTAATGACATTTTTATGCAAGTATCGGCTATGCACAAAACCTTTATTTTTATTTGGGCAAAAAAAATAGTCAAACAAAATCTGACCCATTTGTTGAAAAGGGTATTTAGCATCTTTATACTCTTACTATTAAGTACTGGATGCACCCAGATTCCATTACCAGGACGGCAATTAACTAATCGATTACTCCGTCAACCTCCCGAAGCAATTTTTCAGCTTACGGTGACCAAATCAGACCGTCCAGGGATCTACACCGTAGCAGGAACCACAAATCTTCCGGAGGAAATTCCCATCACGGTAGCAGCGATTCGCTATTTGCACCCTAATCAACAGCTCTCTTTCAACAGAGACGCAAATTTTATCTATTCAATTCTGGCTTATCAAAATGTCGATGTAAAGAAGGGAAGATGGCAGACCGACTTGAAACTATGGCAAATTGCACCAGACGGTCAGTTTCAAGAAGTCTGGCAAATGGATCAGTCCAAACTTGGCTTATCACTAAAACCAGCAGAGGAAGTAACCTTCCTAGCCACCCTCACCCCCAAAGAGTCCCTCTGGGAACTAGAAGAGGAGTTAAAGAAGCAGCGAATAACCCTAGCAAGCAGCCTGATCAACAATACATCTGATGGTCAACGGTATGTCCAGGCACGTCAAGTTCTGTCCGTTGCCTTACCCACCGGTCAGACCAAACCACCTGAACCTAGACCTGAGGATATTAATCATGGCTGGGGCAAGCGGTATCTGCTGCTACCAGAACCACCGATTATTTATAAGCTTGACAAGCCTAATCAACGTCGAATCGATGCTCCCCTTTCAACTCCTGAGTTTTTACAATGATCTCTGGTTTAAGGAGTGATGGAGTGATGGAGTGATGGAGTGATCACTCCATCCCTCCGTTCTTGTGCTTAGACAAAAAATAGTGTGGAAAGGGAATTTGCCTCACCTGTTTATCCCCTCATCTGTTCATCCGCTCACCCCTTGAGAGTAGTGATACTAATATCCCCCATCACAACACACTGGCAAGCTAGACGTGCATGAGGATTGTCTGGAGCTAACACATCAAGCAAATCCTGCTCATCAAAGGAGAGCTTATACGTCCACCCATCCCTTTGAAGGCGGCTAATGTTTTATCCATATCCTTAGGTTTGGTTGACCTAGGACAGTGAAAAACTGTTTCGCCCATTAGGGCTAATTCTGTCTTATTACCAATAGTGTTAAAGGCACGAACGTGGTAACATTCTTGATTAGTTTCAACATCTAGGGCATGACAGATTACTTCGTAATCATCAAAGGGTAAGAAGGCATTTGCTGTCACTTCATTGAATAAGATTGTATTAGTTTCAGTAGCAGCAATTAAATAGTAATTCAAAGCCTAATAGAGATGGTTGAGAGCTTTTTTTTGGGAGGGTGAAGCCGCTTCATAGAGGCAGGGCTGTTTCATTCTAGAGTAAAAAGGGGGATAGTGAAGCTTGAGTCGGTAAAACCCGGATAATTTGCTCTTATAGTTCAAAAAATCATGGATAAAAGCTTAATCGACGTTTCTCTTGCAAATACCTGATCACCCTTGATCATCATGGTCTTCGTCATCCTCTGTCGCTAGTGCTTCTAATCATCATTATGGGGATGATGAGTGGCTATTGAGGTTATCGACATCATGGTAGATTTGTGGAACGCCACCGCAGATAATTGATTAGTATACTTCAAATTCCCAATGCTCGTGTTCCTTCTTATTCAGCTATCAGAAGAGTCATGGTTAATTTAGATTACGAAAAACTTCAAATAGTGTTTAATGAATGGAGTAAACAGTATAGTGTGATTCCCTCTTCAGAATGGATATCCCTCGATGGTAAGAGCGTCAAAAATACCGTTACTAACTACGATAATGCGCAACAAAACTTTATGAGCTGTGTTTCTGCTTTGTCTTGATGCAAAGCGCGAGTGGGGGTTTCCCCCATGAGCGACTGCATCAAGACAATGAGCCATAATCTGGGCGTTGCTGAATCAAGTAATGAATAGCAGTAGAGTGGGCATCCTGCCCCCTCGACCAGATATTGATAACGGGCAAGATGCCCGTTCCACCAAGATGCCCGTTCCACCAAGATGCCCATTCTACAGGTGCGACCCAAGGGCGCGAGGGATTGCTCGCGCCCTTGGAGGCGCGCACCTACTCTTAAAATCATTCTATTATTCAGCAACGCCATAATCTGAGCTATATCCTCAGTTTTTGTACTTAAGAGTAATTATCTCTGATTATCTTCTATTTTATTGAGAATGAAATAGCCCTGGGGTTATATAGGGGCTATATAAACGTAGAGGCTTTCTTCGACTTGCCGTAGGCTAGTCCAACTTCAGTGTGCAAGTTAATTGTGTAACAGCTTAGTTAACCCCCATGAATCATAACTTGAAAATAAGGATATTGACAAGTGCAATTTTGGTTATATTAACTAATTTGTCGTTAATGTAATTAGCCAAATCTTAAAGTGATTTTAGCTAAGCTTCTTATTGATTAGAGCAGTACTTCCGACTATCATGATAAATTCCGAGACTTTTTCCCTGACCCATTGTTAGGTAATATTTTCTGCCAGTCAGTAAATAGTCACTGATTAATTACACTAACTTCATCCATTGAAAAAAACTATTTATATAAGCTTTACACAGATGATACACAATCTTGTTATGATAATTGACAACGAGTGAATTTTTGGTTAATCTAGTATTGGGAAATTTTTTCTGTCCCTAGAGGGTGTATGCAAGCTGACTATAGTTACCCTTCACTCTTGGATGTCATGGTGCAATGCAAATGAGAATCCACCCCTCATTTTTTTTCAAATAACTTAAAACCGTTTAATTTTTGAATCTCAGCTCCCATTCATTTCTGAGATATCAAATTCAGGGAAGCAGCTACTACCTAAGTTGATTAGGTAATCTTTACTAGTCACATAACCTATTGTACAGTTTTAGTTAGGGTATGGCTGTTATTTGTTTGGAAAATCGATTTTTAGTTAAAAAAATAATTTCACTTCAATAAAACTTTACGGAATCTACCCTAGCTAGGATGTAGCTAACTATTACGCCAAGGAAATCAATCATTAGTATTGATTTTTTTCATCAATTGATTTACAGCGGATTAGAGAAAAATGAACTCCACCTACATCAATAGCTACAGGCATGATAAAAAACTAAACCCCCTTTCCTTATTGGCTCAATTATCCAGTCGTCATGCCAATGGATGTTTACAAGTATCTAGTGGTTCAGTTTCTTGGTCAATCTATCTAGAAAATGGTAAATTAATCTATGCCTCAAACTCCATCAACCCCTTTGATCGCCTAGACCATTACTTATCTCGTCTAAGTCGTAGAATTACTACCCTTGTTAGTGCCGTTCGGGTTCAGGTTCGTCTGCTCTTTGAAGCCAACTTAAACAGTACTTCAAGTTATCCTTCAGATTACCAAGCAATTTGTTGGTTGGTCAATCAACATTATCTGAATTCCGTTCAGGCAGCAAGTCTAATCGAAGAATTGGCTGAAGAGGTAATAGGTTCTCTGCTGTCAGAGAAAGAAGGAACTTACCAATTACTTGAGACTAACCCATCTGAGGATTTGCCTAAATTTTGTAGGCTTGACCTTCGCACAATTGTTGAACACTGTTACGAACAGTTACAAAATCAGGCCTCTTCTCAATCAAAGCCAGTGAATAATCCCTATAGCTCTCATTCTGTAGTCCCAATCGGAAATTCTACACCATTGAACTCAATTCACGAATCCTCTCTAAATAACTCGGCTCCATTAGAGCAGAGATTTCAGCATCATACCTCGGTTAATCAACAACCAACGTCTACCAGTAAAACTTACAAGATTGCTTGCATTGATGATAGTACAAGTGTTTTAAATGCCATTAACTCCTTCTTGGAAGATAAAAGTTTCTCTGTTGTCATGATTAATGACCCAGTTAGGGCATTAATGCAAGTTATCCGCATTAAGCCTGACCTAATTTTACTCGATGTTGCCATGCCAAACTTAGATGGTTATGAGCTATGTTCTCTGTTACGAAAGCATTCACTTTTTAAACATACCCCAATTATTATGGTAACTGGCAATACTGGTTTCCTAGACCGAGCTAAGGCTAAACTTGTTGGAGCATCTGGTTACTTGACTAAACCGTTTAACCAATCCGATCTCCTCAAGATAGTGTTTAAACATCTCAACTAATCATTGGGTATCTATCTACTTTATATA
>NZ_JAAHFV010000456.1:0-4481 GCF_010672755.1 Moorena sp. SIO1F2 | reverse complement strand
TGTTTCCAACTCCATCTCATATAGCTCATGTCCCACTTCATGACAGAGAGGGGATAGTAGTAAGTCTGCCACTGCTATCCAAGGGATGTTTAAATTGTCACCCTGTATATCTTGCTGAAAGTTAGCCCACAGACAATAGAGCAAATCAGGTGTCAGAGCAATGGGAAATGCGGCATGATATGCGAAATACAGATGTGCATCACCAAATTTATCCCTAAAGGATTGAATTCTGTGGATAATGTCTGCGGATACACTAGCCTGAGTCATACTAACGGATTGATTTTGCTAATTCTTGATCCCGTCCACGTAATGTCTCGATGGCTTGATAAAGTCCCTGACGATTAACTTCAAACATAGGAACTAGCTTCGCAATTTCCTCAGCAGTGGTGGATTCCCAACGGTGACGGGGGAAAGGATTAAGCCAAGCAATGTTATGTACATAGTGTTTTAACTCCTTCAGAAAAAATTTGGTGCGACGACGACGCCTAGAACTAAACTGTCCACGAGCAGCCCCGGCATCACTAAATATTAAGCAAACTACTCGTGTTTTTGGCAGTTGTGACAGACAATCTTCAATGGGTACTGCTTCTAGGTGGTATGGATCTTGGTAAAGATAGTCACTGGGGCAATTATGGAAATAATAAACCCTGACCTGATTAAAACGTCCACCTCTTGAGGCTGTATCCACCAGTGCTTGTGAAAAGTGATGAAAAGGCACCATCGAGCCATCTTGATCGATCAGCAATAAAAGCTCTATCTTATTAATGCGACGAGGCTTTAGTACCGGATTGAGTAGAAAACCCTGTTGTCCAATTTGCTCTACGGTTGCTTCCAGGTCTAGTTCCGTTGGTACCCCCTCTCGCGTCAAATGTCGCAGATAGCGCCACCCTTGCTTCATTTGCCGATAGGTAACGGGAAGATCGTTATTTATAATCAGGAAAGTCTCTCCCAGCTGACCGTCAGGCGGTTTGATTGCTTTGACAACTTGTATTTTGTCAAATAGGGTCTGAATAACTTTAGGGGAGAGCTTAGCTATGGGTAAATTTGTCAGATCTTCAGTATCTTCGTGATCAGAAGCTCTAATTTTTTTTCGCAGACTTATTATTTTGACAACAATCATCCTTATAGTCAGCAAGCCTGTCATTATAATCCCAAAAAAAATAACTAAATAAATAATAGCAATAAGCGGATGTAAAGGCTTTTCATTATTATCTGTTTTGGGAGAATCAGTAATAGGAGATTTGGGATTATTAAAATTACTATTATCTTTATCTTCGGTATCATTAATAGTAAAATTAGCAATGTCTTGTGGAATAATTTTGACTTGCCCTTGAGGGTTAGTTAATTGGAAAGTAATTGGCTCATTACCCTCGTAACTTTTGTCATATAAGATAGGAATAGGTACTTCCTGTACTCCAGATTGACCATCAGTGAAGGTGACAGTGATAGAAGTTTCTTGAAAGTCCTTCAATGAGGCTCTTATTTTTATCCACTCATCGTCGCCTTCATCTATCAATAATTCCCAATCCTTAACTGATTGTCCTAGATAATAATCGTTGGTTTCATCAATAATAATTGTTGCACTGACCTCACCTCTACTGCCACCAGTGCGGGCAATTAGAATTTTGGGATTTTTGTCATTCTCTTGTATAGTCCCAAGGGAGTTAGATAAGGGTTCAGTCTTAAAGCTTAAGGTTCCAGGATTTTCTGGCAGTGGTTTTGGCCATAGCCAAGGAATTAGGATAGCTGTTACTAGGAAAGCAATAACTCCCAAAATAATGTATCGAATCCGTCGAATAGGTTTCCCCTGTTTGGTATTGGCATTATTGAGTCGTGAGTTATCTACAATCCTTTCTTGATAACGACTTGCTTTCGTAGTGCTTGGTAAAATATCTTGTTTAGTATCTTCGGGGATTAACTGGTCAAAATACTCTTGGAATATGAGTTGCTCCTGATCAGATTTAACCCAAAGGGTGGAACACAGTTGAGCTAAAGCATTGCGGTCATCCTTACCGAAACCACCATCCACTGCCTGGAGCAACAGGTGATATTCCTCTAACCCTAAGGGTAGTCCTGCTTCTCGGAGACGATTGAATAACTCTAGCAGTGCTCGCTCATTCATTCCCTATCCTCACTTAGCCTGAGATAACTAATATGTGCTTCCCAACTCTTTAGCAATACTTCTAAATAGGGAAGCGGTTTTTGGGATAATTTTCGTAATGCCTCTTCTAGAGTATCTTGCTTTAGGGCTTGAATCCAATCCAATAATTCACTGGTACTTACTTTTTTAGTAGATCGTCCAGTTTCCTCTGCCATTAATTCACGCAATTCTAAAAATCGGGAAACGGATTTTTTGGTCAGGTCATCGGCAATATCTGGAAATCTAGCCTTGACAATATGCACAATCTGCTCGGATTTAGGAAATTTAACATAGTGGAATAAACACCGTCGTAGGAAGGCATCCGGTAAATCTTTCTCATCATTACTGGTTATAAATACAATCGGTGCCGCTTTGGCACTGATTTCCATTTCTTGATCATCCACTCTAACTTCTTCAATTTTAATAATTTTTTCCTCAAGTTCTAGAAGCAAGTCATTAGGGAAATCAATATCAGCTTTATCAATTTCATCAATCAAGACCACCGTAGGTTTGTCATTATTAAAGGCTCGTCCCAATGGTCCCAGACGCACATAGGAGGTTGGGTCATCAAATCGTTGCTTTTCTGCCTGTGTCAAGGAACCAGATGCCGCCAATTGAGCATCCCGCAACCTGCCCACGGTATCATAGGTATAGAGTCCATCTTTGGCTCGGCTAGTGGATTTGATATACCAAGCCTCGAAAGGCAGTCCTAACTCATAGGCTACTGCGATCGCTAATTTAGTCTTACCACATCCAGGCTCACCCCTTAGCAGTAGTGGACGCTTTAAGTAAATCGCTAAATTCACTGCGTCTATTAATTCTTTGCTAGGAAGATAGGGATAAATTAGTTTGCCCTGATAGGTTTCTCCAGGGATTTTGGGTTGAACTCGACCGGTGTATTTAAGATAATTTTTATTTACAGGCGAAACCATTTTTCCTCCTGGTCATACCAATTACAGCCCCAGAGCTCACAAATTTTACGAAACGTAGGCTCTGGAATGCCTTTCTTTGCCAACAGTATTTTAACCGTTTGCTCTTTATCATCGGAAAGAGTCTCTGGTAAATAGTCTTCTTGGTGATCGAGCCAAGTTCTAATAGTTTTGTGACAAAAGGGGATAATCTCTGGTAATTCAAAGGGAAGTCTAGTTTTAAAATCAGGTTGGTAATCAGTGACAAAACCAATATTCCATGACCTGACCAATCCTTGATAATCTAGAAAAAAAATTAACAACTTAAATTGACTTGGTTGATGTTGGGATATCTTTTGAACTAGCCCAGTCCATAAATTATCAATTAAATCTCTCAAATTATCTTCAATTGATTCATCGACATTGTTAAAACAAATCAAAACATGCTGGGATTGCCATAACTTTAACAGTCCAGTCACAATCTCACCAGGAGAGCTTTCTTCTGCTAAACTAATTCTACCTGCAAATTCTTCCCAAATACTGGACATATCAGTCCTTAAGCTTCTTCTGTGTAAATCAATAACTATCTTTTTATATACCAAGTCTTGGGCAACCTTAAATGCTAATCGATTCGCTAACCATCCTTGACCATAGTTATGATAATTACCATGAATGAGAAATGCACCGTGAGATTCTTGATGGGTTCTGACAATTTTTTCAAATAGCTGTTGTTGCTGCCAATACCCCAACTTTAGCAAAACTTTATATAAGGTATCAACGTTTTGAGGTTTCTTTATAGGCTGAGAATGATTGCCTCTCTGATAGTTCTCGATTTTTTCCTCTATATCATCAAGTTTTTCTTCTATTTCCTCTATCTCTTCTTCACATTCTTTAATTTCCTCCTTTAGCTTAAACTTCACTGCTGTATCAGTCTCAATAGTATACCTTCTACTGAGCATCCTCAACTTTTCGCTTAATATTTCATAAATTTCTTCAAAGTCTTTGTGTTTTTGCTTCAAGCGTCTAAGTGAGGGCATTGGTCACTCTCAAGATTTAGCTCTAACATAGTAGTTTTCTACCTTACTCCTGATTTTAACTGGTACAGCCGGGAATTAAGGCTTCTGGCCAATACACCATATGTCTTTTGCCTTTTGCATTTTGCCTTGCCCATAGCGCTATATTTGTCACCCTTACCCCGACCAACAAATAATCCACGAAAATGAAACAGCCCTGACATTGGGAGCAGGGCTGTTTCAAAATGCAATAAGTTAGTGATTTTGGGGAATCGAGGAAATACAACTAAATTTAATTAAAACTATGCCAATATACTCTTTGAAACCAGACTAATTAGCCTGGTTCAATCAACTGAAACGACTAACAAAACCTTAAATTGTTCGATAACTAGGCACGAAAATTATTCTATCAAACAGACA
>NZ_JAAHFV010000455.1:0-4527 GCF_010672755.1 Moorena sp. SIO1F2 | reverse complement strand
GAAGAATTATTTTCGGATCTACCAGATCTAGTCGAGCGCAATCTTTTATTGGAATTCTTAAAAACAGCAATTGACTATATTCCTTATACTCAAGTTATTCTGTCATTAAGGGAAGACTCTCTACACTATCTATTAGAATTTCAACGTTCACAAAAAATAGATAATATCAAGTACATATTAAGCCAAGACATTCTTTATTATTTAGGAAATTTGTCTCGCCAAGAGAGTGCTAATTTTATATATCAATTAACAAGAAAACATCGGTTTTATTTAGATAAACAATTGATTTATAAACTTGTGAATGATTTAGCTGGAGAGCTGGGTGAAGTTCGTCCAATTGAGTTACAGATTGTGGGATTACAATTGCAAGAAGAGAAAATTAATAAACTGGTTGAGTATCAAGCAATCGGTTCTAAAGAAAAGCTATTGGAGCGATTTTTAGCTGGAGTTGTTAAAGACTGTGGTTATTGGAATAAACGTGAGGCAAGACTAGTTTTATACCTCCTAACAGATGAAAATAACACTCGACCACTCAAGTCTAGGGCAGAGTTAGGATCGGGTTTATTGGATCTCGGAGTAGGAGAGACAGAAAACCTAGATTTAATATTAGAGATCTTCGTCAACTCAGGATTGGTTTTACTTTTGCCAGAATTTTCGACTGCGCATTATCAATTAGTACACGACTATCTAGTTCCTATTATTCGTCAATCGACAGGAACTTTAATAATCACTGAATTGGAACAAGAGAGACTAGCAAGAAAAGAGTTGGAACGAAGTAAAGTAAGACTAGAAGAGGCGTTAAGAGAAGAGGCGTTATCTAAAAGCCGATTTAGATCATCAGTGGTAAAAACATTGATTAGTCTGGTAGTATTAATACTATTTACCGGACTACTATTTGCGAGACAAGTTAAAATACGAAACACTTTTGCTCTTGATCAATCCTCGGACTCCCTATTTAACAGAAATAGGGAGTCACTTGAGCCACTAATAGCAGCTTTAAAGGCAGGAAGACCACTTAAGTCAGCAATGGTAGTAGGAACCGATACCCGAACTCAGACTTTAGCTGCATTACAGCAAGCCCTTTATGGAGTCAGAGAGCGCAATCGTTTAGAAGATCATAAAAGTTGGGTTAATAGCCTCAGTTTCAGTCCTGATGGTGAAATCCTTGCCACTGGTAGTGCTGATGGTACCGTCAAACTCTGGAATAGAGATGGTAAACTACTAAATACCCTCCAGGGAAATACAGATATAGTCAATAGCATAAGTTTTAGTCCTGATGATAGCATCCTTGCCACTGGCAGTGCTGATGGGACAGTTAAACTCTGGAATAGAGACGGTAAATTACTCAAAACCTTCGAGGGAGATGAAGCTGGGGTTACAAGTATCGGTTTCAGCCCTGACGGTGAGCTTATTGTCATTAGTAGTAGTGACGGAATAGTAAAATTGTGGGACAAACAAGGCAACCCAATGGGGCAACCCTTTCCAATACAGAACGCTAGTATTACGAGTCTCAGTTTCAGCCGTGACGGTAAAGTGATTGCCAGTGGTAGTCGCAACGGAATAGTAAGATTGTGGAACAGAAAAGGCAACCCAATGGGGCAAACCTTTATGGGGAATAAAGCTGATGTTACAAGTATCAGTTTCAGCCCTGATGGTAAGACCCTTGCCACTGCCAGTCTGGATGGAGCTGTTAGACTTTGGAATCTTAAAGGACATGAAATTCTTACTCTCCAGAGTTCTGGTGCCATAATCAGCACCGTTAGCTTCAGTTCTGATGGTAAGACAATTGCCACTGGCAGTTTAGATGGAACTGTTAAGCTCTGGAGTCGGAAAGGTCAGGAACTCCAAATCTTGCGAGGTCATAATAGAGGGATTACAAGTATTAGTTTCAGTCCTGATGGTAAAATTTTAGCCACTGCCAGCAAAGACTTTAGTGTCAGACTCTGGAGCGTTGAGGGCTATGATCTCGAAACCCAAACCCTATTTGGGCATCAGGCTGCAGTTGATAGAGTCAGCTTTAGTCCCGACGGTAAGTTAATTGCGAGTGGTAGCTTTGATAGAACTGTTAAAGTATGGAATCGGGACGGTGTACTAATCACGACCTTTACAGGACATCAAGGTACAGTCACAAGTCTTAGTTTCAGCCCTGATGGAAAATTCCTTGCCAGTGCTGGTTCGGATGGAACGATCAAGCTATGGCCTCTGGAAGATAAAGAAATAGCAAGCTTCGGAGGTCATACGGACTGGGTTAATAGTGTTAGTTTTAGCCGAGATGGGAAGTTCCTTGCCAGTGCTAGTAAGGATGGAACCGTAAAACTCTGGAATTTAGAGACGAAAGAAGAAATCCACACTCTCCAGGGGCATGAAGATGATGTTGACAGTGTGGAATTGAGCCCTAATGGCAAAATCCTCGCTACTGCTAGTAAGGATGGAAGCGTAAAACTCTGGAATTTGAGCGGTGAAGAACTTGAAACTCTCACGGGGCATAGGGCTGCGGTGATTAGCCTCAGTTTTAGCTCTGACGGTCAGACCCTTGGCACTGCCAGTTTGGATGGAACTATTAAACTCTGGAATTTGCAAGGTCAGGAACTGGCAACTCTCAAGGGACATAGTGGGGAAGTCAATAGCCTCAGTTTTGGTCCCGACGGTTTCATACTTGCCAGTGGTAGCAGTGACGGGACAGTCAAACTCTGGTTTAGATACGGTACACTACTTGAAACACTCCAGAGTAGTGGTGCTGCCATCAACAGTGTTAGCTTCAGCCCTGATGGCAAGACTCTTGCTACTGCTAGTGACCATAAAACTGTAATCTTGTGGAATATTGATCTCGCTCTAAGTAGTCTAGATGATCTACTGCGACGTGGTTGCGATTGGGCTGGGGATTATCTGAAGAATAACCCGAATGTAAGTGAACGCGATCGCACTCTTTGTGAAGGCATCAACTAAAAAGCACACGCACTGGTATTATTGTGATTCATCCTACCGTGGGCAGTGCCTACCAAGGGGATTGGCAATCACATGAATCTGTCGAAAGCACTGCCCACCCTACATGAACTAAAAAGGGAACGCACTCCCCTCTCCCGACACCTCTGTTTCCCTACAAAAGCCCCAGATTCTGATTAGACGTAAAACCAGGAAAGATTTGGGCTAAATTGGAGTCTCCAATCTCCATATGTTCCCTGAGCAAAGGCATCAGCACCTCACGAAAATCCGTAGTTACTGCTAAGTCCCGTTTTTCATACAACTGGGATTCCGCCAAACCCGGCCACTCTCCATAGACCTTACCACCGCGAACTCCTCCACCCAAGACCCACATCACATTCCCGTGTCCATGGTCAGTACCCTTGTTACCATTCTCTGCCAGGGTACGACCAAATTCTGACATCACCACAATTACAGTATCCGCATAAATCGGTTCTAAGGCTTTGACTAGAGTAGCCAACCCTTGTCCAAGAGGCTTAAGTTTTCGAGCCAGCTGTCCTTGACTACCGCCCTGGTTAACATGGGTATCCCAGTCACCTAAGGCCAAAAATGCCAGTTGGGTCTTAGCATCCCCCACCATCAGCTTGGCTAATTTGCGGCTATCACCAACAAATTTAGAGGAAGGTGGTGCTCCCCGGTTAGCTGCCATCATTTCTTCCTTTAGCTCAGCCAGCAGTATCTTCCGTGCTTCACTTCCTTCCTGATAAGCCCGATTAATCGCATCATTACCACGATAGAGCTGATCAAAAGCAGCATCAATTTGGGGACGGTCTACAGGCAGCTTGTGATTATAATTTCTGCCCATCGGTAAATTAGCCACTGGCATCTGACCGGATAGAATCCGTGGCGTTGTTGTGCCCATATTCACGGCTTGAGTTGGTATTTCCTTGGGAATCGTCCCTAATAGTCGATTCATCCAGCCATCATCTGTACTCTTAATGCCTGGGGTGCCACTTTCCATGTAATCCTGAGCATCGAAATGGGAGCGAGTGGAGTCTGGTGAACCACTGGCGTGAACAAAGGCTAAACTTTTCTGTTTCCAAAGAGGCATCAGATCAGCTAGAGCTGGATGTAAGCCAAAGTAACCATCTAAATCCAAGACTCCCCCTTTTTCCCCGGTGCGAGGAATGGCAATTCTCGGTCGCGCTTGGTAGTAATCAGCATCTTGGTATGGCACAACTACATTCAGTCCATCTATGCCACCCCGCAGGAAAATAACAATCAGTCGCTTACGGTGATTAGTATTTGCCGTATTTGCTAATCCTCTGGCTACCCAACTCCCCATAGAGATAAGTCCCCCAGCAGTTAGAAGGCTAGCTTGTTGTAATAATTTGCGTCTTTTCATGGTTGGTTTTTATAGGATAGGGAACAGGGAATCGGGAATCGGGAATCGGGAATCGGGAATCGGGAATCGGGAATCGGGAATCGGGAATCGGGAATCGGGAATCGGGAATCGGGGGAAGAGTATGGGTTGTGGTAGATAAATGTGATCGCAGATGGCTATGGTCGGTAAATGCGAACGCGCCCCGCGTGACAAGCAGGTCA
>NZ_JAAHFV010000454.1:0-4567 GCF_010672755.1 Moorena sp. SIO1F2 | reverse complement strand
CAAAGTGATGCTAAATGTTAGTATTTGGGGTGGAACGCTCCCAAGTTTTTTTGAATTCACAGATAAACAAGGCAAATATCAAAGTGTGGGTCTCATCACGAGAAATCTGTGGTCAAAGTTACAAATCAAACTCACTACAGGGAGTCAGCTGTCAGCTAAAGTAGGGTGGGCAAAGTAGTCTAATCATTAATCATTATTGGAACCAAACTGTTTTTGCCCACCCTACAATCTAATCTAACACCATTAACTTAATGCTTTTTAGCACCACAACTGTCTTAATTGATTTATTCCTGGGCAGTTTTCAAAACCTCTGAATATAGCTTACTGCTGACTCTAAAACCAGCTTGGTTAATTAAATCATCCATGATCGGTTTAATGGCTGGAACCATTCCCTGACGTTTTGCTGTCAGCAGAATGCCTAGCACTCCAATAATTCTTAATCCCAAATCCGTTGCTGCTTGTCTACCCAAACGCTCATCAATTAGCAGGTGAGTTGCCTTCATCTCGATTGCTAGGGCGATTGCCTCCGCTTCTCCGACATTCAATCGATTTCGTAATTCACTTACTACTGCTTGGTTTTGGACTGATTGTACTGTTATCTAAGTCGCTAACTGAACTGCCGTGATCACAGCTTTTCCAGCTCTCTCATCCAAAAGTTCTTGATGAACTGCCATCGGAATCAAAACTGTCCCATATAGTTGCTGGAGAAGATTTAACTCCCCTACCCTCGCCAAGTTTGAGATTGGTGAGGTATTGCTCACAATAGTCATGTTTCAACCTATTTTTCCAAAGTTTGGAGGTCTTCCAAGAATTCAGCGACATCGTAGTGAACACAAATTCCCCGCTCTGCTAGCAAGGTTTGAAACTGCATTCGATGCATTCCGAGCAATTCACTAGCCTTTCCTAAACTGATTTTGTCCTGTTGGAAGAACATAATCACAATAGTCAGCAATAATTCGCTTTCTGACAAACCACTTGCTTCTACAATGTCATCAGAGATTACCAAGCTCATGGATATTCCTTTGAGTGTTATGCTTGGATCCTAACATCCCGCCCCTAGCAGCTAGTGCCAATGTTGGGTAAAGTTTTTCAACCGCTCCCTACGCGCTTACGCGCTTTGCACCATTTTAGCTAAAGTAGGGTGGGCAAAGTAATCTAATCATTAATACTAATTTGAACCAAACTGTTTTTGCCCACCCTACAAGCTACAAGCTCTACTCCCTAATCCTCTTTATAGCACTACACATTAAGGTGTTTGACATTGATACAACCAGCACAAGCTTTTTAGGTGCGACCCGTGGCGAATTTAATAATTAGATGCGGAAAGCGCACCTGTAGTAAACTTTTTCCTCTTGCCTCTTGCCTCTTGCCTCTTGCCCTTGCGCGTAGCGCTATATTAGATTACTTCGTACCATACAAGCGATCGCCTGCATCCCCAAGTCCTGGAACAATATAGCCATGGTGATCTAATTCTTGATCAATAGCCGCCGTGTAAATCACTACATCTGGATGTTGCTGTTGGAAATAGTCAAGCCCTTGCTGTGCTGCTAATAAGCAAAGAAACTTAATTGACTTCGGGCTAACTTCCTTGAGTCGGTCAACAGCAGCAACCGCAGTATTACCTGTAGCTAACATCGGATCAACCACCAACACATCTCGCTGAGTCATATCATCGGGGAGTTTGAAATAATATTCGATGGGCACAAAGGTATGGGGGTCACGATACAAACCGATATGACCGATACGAGAGGATGGGATTAGTTCTAGAATACCATCTAACAGACCCTGTCCAGCTCGCATAATCGAGACAATCACCATCTTCTTTTCTGAAGCCAGCATCGGAGCTAGCATCGGCGAGATTGGTGTATTGATTGGTTCATACTTCAGGGGCAAATCCCGTGTTACCTCGTATGCCAACAATAACCCAACTTCTTTAAGGAGTTTACGAAATTTGGCTGTACTCGTTCCAGCCTGACGCATCAGGCTTAACTTATGCTGCACAAGAGGATGGTAAATTACTTTGACATTATTGATCATTAGTGATTGATCATCAGTGATTGCTGCCGACCTATTTGACTTTAACAGAATGTGAGACTATTTCAAAAATAAACGGTGGTGTGGGTAATTTGTATATGGCTAATTTTTAGATAAAGTGTGATCTTAATAGATAAGAATATAGCATTTACCAATATATAGCGTTGATTGCATGTATGAGGTACAATTACCAACCTCAAAGTCCCCCTTTTTAAGGGGGATTTAGGGGGATCACTTTGTACCTCATGGGAAACAGAATTGCTATATCATTAAACCAAATACTGATTTATGATAACACAAAAAAATCCTGGCATCCCTCTTTCCTGCTGTTCCCTATTCCCTATTCCCTGTTCCCTTTTTTAATCAATCCTATGTTTACATCTCAAATAAAAATTCGATATTATGAATACTAAATTATTGAGTTATCAGCGCCTAACTTACCTGAGCACTGCGTTGGGTATTCTTTTTCTAGGAGCTTGCACGGGAAAACCCAACCGTCTAACCCAGCAAAGCTTTGAGGTCAAATTCTTAGTCGGTAGCGCCTTAGGGCAATTCTGCGAGCAAGCAGCGGAGCAATTTAACCAACAACAGCCCAAATTAGCCAATGGTAAGGGGTTCTTTCTCAGCTGCGACACTAAAAGTAGTAGCGATGTGGTAACTAGTCTGACATCCCTGGCACAACAACTCAAATCCCGTAGCCTTAAGCGTAATGCGCCAGAATTTCCTACCTTAGTTTCCGTGGATGGGGAAATCTATCATCGTCAGTTAATCGATCAGATCAATCAGATTTTTCCAGGGAAAGATTACATGGGAGAAATTACCGATGCGCTGTTGTTAGCCCATAGCCCCATGGTATTTATGACATCGGCAGAATTAGCCGATGGATTACGCCAGCAACCGGATTTGTACAAAGCTTTGGTGAGTACCAAAACCCACCAGGAACTGGATCCCAATAGCCCTCAATTGCCCATTCACCTTGTCCACACTGCTCCTACTCGCTCCAATTCTGGTTTACAAACCTTAGTGGCCCAATTTGCCAGTGTCTCTGGCAAAGGACCAGAACACTTGACAGTAGCAGATGTGCAGGGTTATCAGACACAGATCCAGGCTATACAAAGTAAAGTGATTCGCTATGGTGTCTCTACTAGTTCTTTGGCAAAGGACATGGTAAAGAATGGTTCATTTTGGGCATCGATTGCTTCAGTGTACGAGTCTTCGGTGATTGCTGCAAATTCCAATCAGCAAGCTGGGCAAAGCCGCTATGAGGCAGTGTATCCCCAGGCCACCTTTACCTCCAATATGCGAGCAATTTTACCCAAAGCTCCTTGGGTGAGTAGGCAGGAAAAGGCTGCTGCGCAACAGGTGATTGATTATTTGCGATCGCCTGTTGTGCAAAAAATTGCCACAGAACTTGGTTTAAGACCAGGTGTACCAGAAGTGCCATTAGGTGCCAAGTTTTCTGCTCAATTCGGTGTTGACTCCAAGGCCAGATATGATTCCCTGAGTTCCCCTCAACCAGAGGTAGTGGCAGCAATGCTCAAGTCCTGGCAGGAATTTGCCAAAAAACCCTCACAAGTGGTGGTGCTGGTAAACTCTTCCGGTTCTATGTCGGGGAATAAATTAGCAGCGGTTCAAAAGACCTTGCGCGCATACATCGAGAGTTTAGGACCAACAGAGCAAATTGCCCTGATTGATTTTGATTCCGAGATTCGTCCACCAGTATTGGTAGATAGCAGCCCTCAAGGACGCGATCGCGCCATGGCGTTTATTGTTAATCTCAACCCTGACGGGGGTAATCGGTTATATGATGCTGCCCTCGAAGCCCGTAACTGGTTACAAAAAAATTACCGAGAGCGTGCCATTAATGCTGTGGTGATTTTGACCGATGGCGACGATTCTGATTCTAAGCTTCGTCTTGAGCAACTGTATCAAGAACTGGAAAAAAGTGGCTTTTCCAGCGAGAAGCGAATTGCCTTTTTCACTGTTGGTTACGGTAACGAAGGAGACTTTAAGCCCAAAGTACTAGAACAAATTGCTGAATTTAATTGGGGATACTACCGTCAAGGGGATCCATCAAGTATTTTTAAATTAATGGCAGATTTAAAACTAGAGTTTTAAAAATTATGAATTATGACAGATGAATTGATAATGAGTCCCTCTAAATTATAGAGCTATCGTTGATCAGCCAATGATTAAACTTAGCTTGATTATCCGATGTCTGTGTTAATCGGTGGTGTATTACCTGGTTGACTCAGAAAAGTAAAGGAAGCTGTTGAACTATCGTAGGTGCGCGCCTCTACCCAACGCGATCGCTTGTGCTGATTGGGTTTCATACTTCAACCCAACCGACATCGACGCATATTTGCCAGTCAATCAGGGTGTATAGCGTTTTTCATAGCGATGAGGTACACATAAGTTATTCCCTATTCCCTCTTCTGAGTTCGCTGTTCCCTGTTCCCGGATCCGCTGTTCCCTAAAACCTAAGACTCTGTACATCATTGTTTGTTTCAGTGGCGTCGTTAGCCGCAGACAT
>NZ_JAAHFV010000453.1:0-4580 GCF_010672755.1 Moorena sp. SIO1F2 | reverse complement strand
TTGTACCTCATAAGTATGAGGAACGCTATATTCTATATATATACATATATAGAATATAGCGTTCCTCATACTTATGAGGTACAGTCAATTTTCTCCCGCCCTTATTAAGGGGGGCAAGGGGGGATTATTACTCCCTACTCCCTACTCCCTACTCTCTACTCCCTATTCCCTAAAACCCAGGACTTTGTACCTCACCCAATTGAAAACTACTATATATACATGTTGGCCATATCATGCCGCATTAATCCGGTCTACGTTGTGTGATTGACTACATAAGACTTGCTGATCACTGACAATAGGGGTAAAACTTAATCAAAACGCATATTCACTAAGGTTTGTTGCCAAATTGGCAGTACGATCATAAAAATTTACCAATCGTTTTAATTGGTTTGAGTTACTTATAGGCTCCCCATTGCCCCGGTATGATAGGGGAGTTGTTGGTAATTCTAAAAAAATTGTGAAAAAAATTACACTCTTAGGTTCCACTGGCTCAATCGGTACCCAAACTCTCGATATTGTTAATCAATACCCCGAGCAATTCCAGTTAGTGGGATTGGCAGCTGGGCGCAATGTGGAAATGTTAGCCACTCAAATTAGGCAATTTCGACCGATAATTGCCGCAATTCGTGATCAAGAGAAATTGCCAGAACTCAAAGCAGCAATTGCTGACCTTGACCCCCAACCTATTCTTTTAGGGGGCGAAGCTGGAGTGGTAGAAGTGGCACGCTATGGTGATGCCGAAGCTGTAGTTACTGGCATTGTCGGCTGTGCGGGTTTGTTGCCTACTATTGCTGCTATTGAAGCGGGTAAAGACATTGCTTTAGCGAATAAAGAAACTCTAATTGCAGGTGGTCCAGTGGTACTACCCTTAGTGGAAAAGCATGGTATTAAGCTGCTACCAGCTGACTCAGAACATTCGGCAATTTTTCAGTGTCTTCAGGGAGTGCCAGCAGGGGGATTGCGGCGGATTATCCTAACTGCATCTGGGGGGGCTTTCCGAGATTGGTCCGTAGACAAGTTAGCTTCAGTGAAGGTGGCTGATGCCCTGAAGCATCCCAACTGGTCAATGGGTCGTAAAATTACTGTAGACTCTGCCACCCTGATGAATAAGGGATTGGAAGTGATTGAGGCTCACTTCCTGTTTGGCATGGATTATGACCACATCGACATTGTGATCCATCCCCAGAGTATTATTCACTCCCTGATTGAACTACAAGATACTTCAGTATTAGCTCAGTTAGGTTGGCCAGATATGCGCTTGCCTTTACTCTATTCCCTTTCATGGCCGGAGCGGATCTATACCGATTGGGAACCACTAGATTTGGTGAAAGCTGGTAATTTGACTTTTAGGGAACCGGATCATCAGAAATATCCCTGTATGAACATCGCTGATGCGGCTGGTCGGGCTGGTGGGTCGATGCCAGCGGTATTGAATGCAGCGAATGAGCAGGCAGTTGCCCTATTCCTAGAGGAGAAAATTGGTTATTTGGATATTGCTCGTTGTATTGAATCTGTATGCGATCGCCACCAAGCTGATAACTGTTCCAATCCTTCTTTAGACGATATCTTGGCAGCAGATCGATGGGCAAGACAGGAAGTTTTAGCTGCTAGTAAGTTGCTCCGGGATTCGATCATTTTCCCACAGCCTGTCCCTTCAACAAGTTGATTAGGTTCAAGACCTGCTCAAAAATCTAAAAAACGTTTTGGGAACAGTCGCGCATAGCCCCGACGCCAAGGGCTAGCTAAGTCGGGGTAGTTTACTAGGGGACGCGCAAGTCGAAAGCCCCGCGTTTTTAAACCGGGGATGAAGACACGAGCGCGACTTTAGTCGCCGAGTTGACAATACTTTAGCGCTATAGTATAATTCAAGCATAGGGTACAGGCTGAAAAACCGTTCGCGTAGCGTCGCCTTTGGCGATGGCTGAGCCGGGAGAGAGACCCGTAACTTATTGACCTTAAAGTAGTAATGCCCGGAGGGTAGGGAAAGTCCTCCTTAAAAACCCAACCATCAACTAAAAATTGGTGTGTGAACCCAGCAAGATAACACTTTGAAAAAAAATGGTACGGCGGGGTTAGAAGTTACCGTAAGAAGAGTGGAGCCTTTATAGTTAGTCGGCTATGATTAAAAAGTTTTAACCTTTTTGATTAAGGCTCCACTCTTCTAAGGTTTCGTCTCCGGCACGCCGAAACCAAGTGAAACAGGGAAGCAACGGACTTTATAAGGCACTTCTCAAAAAGTAACTAAACGCCTAAGGAGACCAGCCCGCTGGGTATGCACGTAAACTGAACTAGAATCTTGGTCTTGACGGGATATTGGTTTAGGTATTGCCGCAAGGATACGGAGGTTCAAGGCCGGTCGTAGATCTAGGAATCCCCGCGTCTTTAGACCGGGGAGTGTCAAGCTATGTGCTTGCCTTAAACTTGTGAGTGGACAATAAAAGAAGTTGGAGAGCTACTTATGGACGCCGCTGCACTCTGGCAACGCTATCAGGATTGGCTTTATTACCACGAAGGATTAGAGATTTACCTCGATATCAGCCGTATGGGGTTTGATGATGCCTTTGTGGAGGCGATGCTGCCTAAGTTTGAAAAGGCATTTAAGGATATGGATGCCTTAGTCAACGGTGCGATCGCAAACCCTGATGAAAACCGCATGGTCGGTCACTACTGGCTAAGAGACCCGGACTTAGCCCCAACTCCAGAACTCCAACAAGACATTGTCAACACTCTCGAAAAGATTGAAACCTTTACCCAAAATGTCCACACGGGTGCCATCCATCCCCCTAGGGCACCAAAATTTACTGATGTTCTTTCCATTGGTATTGGGGGTTCTGCCCTTGGTCCTGAGTTTGTCGCTGAAGCCCTTGCGCTAGACTCTCCTCCTTTAGCTATTCACTTTATTGACAATACTGACCCAGCTGGCATTGATACTGTCCTGACCCGACTCCAAGACCGATTGTCTAGCACTCTGGTATTAGTCATCTCCAAATCTGGGGGAACACCAGAAACTCGTAACGGCATGGTGGAAGTTAAAACAGCCTACGAGTCTCAGAATCTAGACTTTGCTGCCCAGGCTGTTGCCATTACGGGTGTTGGCAGCAAACTAGATCAATTGGCAAAATCCGAAGGTTGGCTAGCCACCTTTCCCATGTACGATTGGGTAGGAGGACGTACCTCTGAAATGTCCGCCGTGGGACTACTTCCAGCGTCACTACAAGGGATTGATATCCGTCAGATGCTGGCTGGTGCTAAAGATATGGATAGCGCGACCGGTAGCAGCCAGCTCAAAAGCAATCCAGCCGCCTTACTTGCCCTATGCTGGTACTTTGCTGGCAATGGTAAGGGGGAGAAAGATATGGTCATGTTGCCTTACAAAGACAGTCTATTGCTATTCTCCCGCTACTTACAGCAGCTGGTAATGGAATCTCTAGGTAAGGAAAAAGACCTAGAGGGCAATACGGTTTATCAGGGCATTGCAGTTTATGGTAACAAAGGCTCAACGGATCAACATGCCTACGTACAGCAACTTCGGGAAGGTGTTCCCAATTTCTTTGTCACGTTCATTGAAGTCTTAGAAGACCGACAAGGCAAGTCTCCAGAAGTAGAACCTGGTGTAACTGCGGGAGACTATCTATCAGGTTTATTACAAGGCACTCGCCAGGCGTTGTATGACAATCAACGGGATTCCATTACCGTAAGCATTCCTCAGGTCAATCCTAGAACGGTGGGGGCATTAATTGCCCTGTATGAACGTGCTGTTGGTCTTTATGCATCCTTGGTGAATATCAATGCCTATCACCAACCTGGGGTAGAAGCGGGGAAAAAAGCCGCTGCTGCAATTCTAGATTTACAGAAAAAGGTTATGGAGGTACTACACCAGGAAAGTGCTGCCATATCTGTTTCGGAGTTAGCTGAGAAAGCGGGAGCCCCTGACCAAATTGAAGGGATTTACAAATTGCTGCGTCATCTGGCTTATAACCAGCGGGGTATTGTCTTAGAAGGGAATCTGGGGCAACCAAGTACTCTAAAAGTTTCTGCTGTATAAGCTAAGACACATTTCACCTTTTTTGTTGACGGTTGACTGTTAATCCTTGACAACTAACCGTCAACTTAAAGGCTAGTTAACAAAAAAGACGTTAGGCTTCCTAGTCAACTCAAGAAACTTGCTAGAATAGAAATCATAAAAGGTTATATCATATCTTAAATGTAACGTTTTTTACACCCAAAAATGTAACGTTTTTTAAAATTTTGGTTACAATGCTGGCCATAAAGGTAGCTTAATTAAAGAGGTCAGAGGTGCAATGGCTCAGTCTGATGTAGTAACTGTCGGTCAATACCTTACTCAACGCCTGCAAGCCGCTGGTGTCAAGCATATTTTTGGCGTAGTGGGAGATTACGTCCTGGGTCTGATGGATGTCTTGCTAGACAGTTCTGTAGAGTTAATCTACACCTGTAACGAACTCAATGCCGGATATGCAGCTGATGCCTATGCTCGCCTTAATGGTGTTGGTGGGTTGTGCGTTACCTATAATGTTGGTGGACTTAGTCTAGTGAATGCGGTGGCGGGTGCCTACGCTGAA
>NZ_JAAHFV010000452.1:0-4582 GCF_010672755.1 Moorena sp. SIO1F2 | reverse complement strand
TTCATTAAACGAAAACTTCTCTTAGTAGGAAGTTCGTCTAAAGGAATTGTATTCCGCCAAAAGTAAGCTTTACCTGGTTGTAAGGGCTTGCCTTGATAAAGGATATTAGTGGTAGTAGGGTCTAAGGGTTGCTCCCACAATTGTTGATTAGTACGATACTCACCCACCTCAATACCTTTCATTTCTCCTTGCCAGAGAAATAGAGGTTTATCACTCCAAATTTCTAAGCTTCCTTTATGATTATAATTTTCGTCACTATCTGATAGCTGACCAGGGGTGAGCATGCAGATAGTTTGCTCGATAGGATTAGCCTCTCTTGAGCCTCCTTTACCTTTTTTTCGTCGCAATCTCTCCCAAATATCACCCCATTTTAAGGTAATTAGCTGGCCTTGAAAGTGGGATAAATCCTGACCAGACTGAGGTGTTTTTACTATTGCTTCAAGAGGCAGTGCATAAGAACAGAGTAGTACTACGACTGTTAGTGCCAGAGTGGATTTGTTCTGGATTATTTTAATCATAATATGCTTCCTGACTGATAAGTTAATGATTAAATAAAGCATTTATCGCAGTTATGATAATTGCTATATTTGACTAGGGATCCCCCCTAACCCCCCTTAATAAGGGGGGAACTTGATTCGATTCAAACATTCCCTTAATCAGGGGGGGAGCTGATTCGATTCAAACATTCCCTTAATCAGGGGGGGAGCTGATTCGATTCAAACATTCCCTTAATCAGGGGGGGAACTTGATTCCAGTAAACCATTCTTTTCTATTAGCTTTTGCCTTAACAGGATAAACTTTGTAATCATGAGTATAAGAATTGCTATAATGTTCCCGATTCCCGATTCCCGATTCCCTACTCCCTACTCCCTACTCCCTACTCCCTACTCCCTACTCCCTACTCCCTACTCCCTACTCCCTTTGCGTAACGCTATAGATCCTAAACACTACTAAAGGCATAAAAGTAGGGAGTAGCACCTTCAAAGAGATATAAATTTGTAGTGAAATCAAGCAATAAACTAACCAATATATCAACCAAGCATTACCTAGATTTATCAAGAATGATCCTAAATCAATTGTGATAATTTTTATTCCCTGCTCCCTGCTCCCTGCTCCCTGCTCCCTATTCCCTTGTTTAGGATAATCCTGTTTAATTAACCTAAATCCCTTACCTAAAACAGCGGTTAGTAAAATCATCAAGGCATTAGGAATTGGTATCACCAGATGCTGGTAAAAAAGATGGTGGGCGATGTAACTATGGGCTTCACCACCAGTAAATGATGGTTTGCCATCGAACCAGTCTTGCCAACCCTCTGAACGACGCCAGAAGGCGACCGGAAGGGGAAGCAGATTATTATCTTGCCCTTCTTGATCAATTCCTGCTTCTTTATATCCTCCTGAAGCAACAATCACAATGGTTTGATTAAGGCTGATATCATCAGCTAGAGCATCTTCAGAACAGGAGCCTAATAACTCACAAGCAGAAATTCTTTGATAAACTTGCTCTGGAGGGAGGGAATAGTCAATAATCGGTTGAAACCATTGTAAGAAATATGCGATCGCAGGACGTTTTACCCTCCCCAACCAAGCCAGTTGTGTATCAGCTTGTGTATTAGTTTGTGTATGGGCTTGTGTATTGGCTTGTGTATCGGCACCATTAAGCGAATCAATCACTGAAGTCCTAAATTTCTGATTACTGTCTTGAAGCTCAGGTAATCCCATCGCTAATTGAGTAGTGCCGGAATCTTGATTACGTAAACAATAGGAAAGGACTAGTAAATAGCTAAACGGACAACTTTGATCACACTTATTGCTAGGTAACTCTACATACCAATCATAGGTTGTAATATCTCCCTCCATGGTTTGATTGAGGTTAGCAATTTGAGCACTCACCCCATAATAATCAGCAGGATGGTCAGCTTCAATTGCTGCCCAAACTAACCACGTATTCCTGTTAATCGCTTCAGTAATTGATTGCCGTAACTGTTTACTATTATCGGGCTGTTGTTTGTCTTGATCTAAGATATAATCAAACCCAATTATCCGAGCATTACTGGTAACTAATTTATCCAATATACTTGCTAAGTAACCATAATCCATATACCTGCCATCAACCAATTTAACGTTGTCCTGTTCAAGAGACTTGTTATCAATTTGAACTAACCGAACTGGAGACTGAACTGGAGAAGGATTAGCTTGCCACTGCACCTGCTGAGTAACCTGACGGTAACCAGCCTGTAACAACAGACGAGATTCTAACAGTAAATCCTGAACAGGTGGGATTAAACTAACGGTTAACCATGCCGATAACCAAAGGGCTTCTTTCTTAGTAGGTAACCAATTTCTGAGACTGTGCCCTAAACCAAATGGTTCCAAACGAAACAGTACTGATTGGGGATGGCGAAATAAGGTAGGGATTAGGTAAGCAGAAGGATAGGTAAGATTTTGTTGGTCTTTGAGAAAAGCACAAGCATCCCTTAGGGCTTCATGAACATCCTTATACTCAGCCAAACTGTTGAGAAACTGGACAATAAAAACTTGAGCGACCTGATTGTGAATAGGTTCTGCCATTACCGCCACTTGAGGTAAGCCTAAAGCAATTAGGGATTCCGCAATTGAGATACCATCACAAGAATTAAAAATAGCAAACTTCAGGCCATTAGCTATCCCTTGTTGCAGGGATTGTTTAATCTCATTAATTCCTAGAGAAGCATCAGGAGCAATATGTAATTCCCCACCAGTAAAGGCAGTTTCATTACTATGTCCAGCAAAGAATAAAATATCCCAACCCCTAGGATTAGCAATTTCTTTAACAATTTCCTGCTTAAGACTACTAGAGTCTTTTCCTGCTTGCCAACCAATAAATTTGATTTCAGCCAGCTTAGACAGGTGAGCTAACGCCTTGCGGTCTTCTTCAAAGTCTAATCCTTTTTCATCACCTAAGATAGCCAACACTCTGGCTCGGCGACGGATTGAATAAATAATTTTATTATGACTAATTCCAGCATGGATAGTTTTAGAAACCCGAGCAATCCGGATAGTTCCGAATCCCGATAAATTCGTCCTAGTAGTAGTACTAATTTCCCAAGCTTCCCAAGGTAAGCGAGTTAATTCAGGACAGTTACAGGTGAGGATAATATCAACCCAATACCGACGATTAATAGACGAATCCGTAGCTGCCTTAGCAATTTCCTCACGAATCTCATATAACTCTCCATCCCGTAACCAACTATGAAATATTGATAAAAACCTAGCTTCTGCTTCCCGCAACAGGCCAGCCGGATCTTTCATAACGGTAAGTCTACCACTTTTTGGGACTTTACCTCGCAAATTTTTGTAACAATTAATGTAAGCCTGTTTCCAGTCTTGGTAACCTTGATCAAGGTCTTGAGGATAATCTACTATGGCAGCAATAGTCTTACCGTTTTCCCAAGATAACTCAAAGTTACATCCTGACTTGATTTTGATGACTTTAAGGTGGAAAATTTTACTTTTCATGTTACTTATAGTAGTCAGCGGTCAGTGGTCAGCGGTCAGCGGTCAGCGGTCAGCGGTCAGAGCCGGTGGGTGGAATGGGCATCTTGGTGGAATGGGCATCTTGCCCGTTTCATTTCCGACGGGCTGTCTCAACCAGGCGCTCAGAGGTGGAAAATCAGGGCGAGCCCTTGGGTGGTGCGTTACGGGGCGGGCTGTCCCAACACTGGCGCTCGGTGTTGAACATGACGGCAAGCCCGCCCCTAACGCACCCTACGCGATTCCCGATTCCCGATTCCCGATTCCCGATTCCCTACTCCCTACTCCCTACTCCCTTTAAATTCAAACAACATCGACATTTGTGCTGTTTCGTCAGCAGTGGTAATTGTAGCTAGAAACTTTTCATGATTAGCCCCTACAAACTGAGTAAATAAATAGTCGTCATTAGTGGTCAATTCCTGTTGATCCAAGACCATAGTAAAATCAGTAATACGCAATTTTATCCCCGAAGGTGGAGTATTACCTGGGCTAGCTCCCAGGATTAGCACTATAGTCCAATCTCCCTCTGGTTCAGATTGGGGTAATTGCCAAGTTATAGCATAAAGACGTAGTGGAATTCCAGCTAGTTGGAAATCTCGATAACTACGGACAGCAGCAGCAGGAATTTCGATATCAATAATAGTTAGAATCTCAGCTAATTCTTGGGCTGGGATACGACTAAACCGCAATGCTGGGGAAGGTGCTGGTAATAGCTGCCAAGATAACTCTTGAGCTAGGTCATCAATTTTATTATATAACCATTGTCCCACATCAATCGCCCGTTGATTCAGGATTTCGATTACGTCTTTAATATAATCCTGACTGGGCTGTGGTATTTCTGGTAAAGGAATTTCCTCAGGAGATAGACATTGTAAATCCAGTAGTAAGTCGTCTCCAGTCATAGTAAACCTAGATAAAGGGAGCTCGTAAGTCTGATCAGAGCCAACAACTAGATTACTAATATCTTTGACTAACTGGTCGTATCGATTGACGCCTTTAATCTAGGTTTACTATGACTGGAGACGACTTACTACTGGATTTACAATGTCTATCTCCTGAGGAAATTCCA
>NZ_JAAHFV010000451.1:0-4596 GCF_010672755.1 Moorena sp. SIO1F2 | reverse complement strand
TGACCAATATTGATAAATTGATCATCAATTTATCACTATTGGTGATACCTTTATCACTATTGGTGATAAAGGTATCAATATGCTTCGTAAAGCCATCATTCGTCAAGTTGTCCGTAGTATCAATACGATTAACATTGACGATAATTCAACCAAGTCACCCCTAACTCGACAAGAGTACCGCATTCGTCAGGCATTGCTTACCAACGTCAAAAACTTTTGGATTAAAGGTGTTTTAGAAAAATCTTTATTTAAGCAAGTGCTAATTGAACAGGGACTAGAAGAACGGCCTGATGCAGTTACTAACCCTTGGAACGAGATTAGAGAGATTAGTGAGTACTCACCTCAACCACTCCCAGAAGGGACTAAGGTAATTGACATTTTTGACCAAATTAGTCCAGGTCGAACGCTGCTGATATTAGGTGAACCAGGCTCAGGTAAAACCACAACGTTACTAGAACTAACCCGTGACTTAATTGCCCGTGCTGATCAAGATGTTGATTCCCCAATTCCTGTGGTATTGAATCTATCCTCTTGGGCAAATAAGAGGCAAAGTATTGCTGATTGGCTAGTCGAAGAACTACGCACTATATATAAGGTTCCTAAGACAATTGGACAAGCTTTAGTCACGAAACAGCAACTGCTCCTGCTCTTAGATGGTTTGGATGAAGTCCAGGCTCGATATCGAGAGGCGTGTGTTACTGCTTTGAACAATTTCCTTCAGCAGTACAATGCAGCAGAAATTGTTGTTTGCAGCCGCATCAAAGACTACCAAGCCCTCTCTAACCGTCTGAACTTTGCAAGTGCGGTTTATTTGAGGTTGCTCACCTTAGAACAAATCTCTCATTACCTGGATAGTTTGAGGGCTAATGTTACAGGATTGAGAGCATTAATTGCAGAGGATACAGTACTGCAAAAGTTAGCTCAATCTCCTTTAATGCTCAATATTATGACTCTGGCTTACCAAGGAGTAGCTGTTGAAGACTTACCTAAAACTGACTTGGTAGAAGAACGTCGCAAACAGCTATTCAGTGCCTACATTGAGAGGATGTTTAAGCGTCGGCGGACTAATCAGAGATACAGTAAAGCTCAAACAAAGTATTGGTTGACTTGGCTGGCAAAGCGGATGCTTCAGGAGCAACAAACGATATTTTTAATTGAACGAATGCAGCCTACCTGGTTGCTAAATCGAACTCAGAGGATAGTTTATTCAACTCTATTGATATTGGTGTGTGAGCTAATTTTTGGCTTAACGGGTGGACTAATGTTTAGCTTAACGAGTTGGCTAATGTTTAGCTTAACGAGTTGGCTAATTTTTGGCTTAACGGGTGGACTATTTTTTAGTTTACTTTTGGGGATAGGAGATAGGGAAAAAATAAAACCTGTTGAAATTTTAGATGTTTCTCGAATAAGACTAGAGAATAGACTAAATTTGAAGCAAATTATTAAAGGGATACGTAGACTGAGTGTTGGACTGAGTGTTGGGGTAGCTTTGGCACCGGTTTTTGGACTGGTTTTTGGACTGGTTTTTGGACTGGTTTTTGGGTTGATAGGTGGGCTGGCTGGTTCTAATTTAGATATAAAATCAGCTCCTAATCAGGGGATATTTAGATCAGCAATTAACGCGGTAAACTTGGGATTTTTGAGTGGGTTAATATTTGGATTGATTGGTGGATTTATTGATGGGTTATCTGCTGGGCTGATAACTGGAGTGATTAGTACTTTACTAATGAGTACGTTAAGCAATGCTGGTATTGCTTGCATTCAACATTTCGTCTTGCGTATAATTTTATTCTGTAGTGGATACATTCCGTGGAACTACGCTCGTTTCTTAGACTACGCCACTGATCATATTGTTTTGCAAAAGGTTGGCGGTGGCTACATGTTTGTCCATCGCTTTCTACTAGAGCATTTTGCTATCTTGGAACCATGGGAACTAGAATAACGGGGAGTCGATTAATTTTGGGTGCATCTCCTAAAAGCTGTTTGAGCCGGTGGTGCGTTACGGGGTGGGCTATTTCAAAGCTGGCGAAAAAGCGGAAAATCACGGCGATCCCACCCCTAACACACCCTACGCAAAATTTACTGAAGCGACATAACAGTAAAGTTGAGCGGTGTGAAACCATTTTATAACAAAGCTCAACACTTTTGCTTTCACATCCGCTCCAATGCCATGTTAGGCAAACGAAAGTTGGTGGTGGTTGGATTGAGGTATAAAATCCAATTTACAAGATTGCCCACCACTCAAACTTCTTGATGGGCAAATTATTTGTAGAAGGTTTTTCCTTCCTCGACCAGTCCTAAGGTTTGGAGGGTGTCGTTGATAGCATCCATCATACCTAGGTCTTGCAGGGTTCCTTTACCATTTACTACGCGACGCAGAGCGATATAGAAGGTAATTTCCCCAACCGCAATTTCGTCGGTCTTGCTACCGCCAGAAACAATCTTCTGAGCATAAGAGTTTAATTTTTCTTCGATCAAGTCATTCAGGTTCATTATTAGTCTCCTTTGAAAGGTTCGAAATCCTTGCCTAAAGCCCTTTGATTGGGCCTGCACAGTGGATATTCGCTGACAGATCCTACCATGAAATGTGGGACAATGCTTACTGTTACATTAATGCAAAAATGCAGCTTGCCAGGGAACGAGAAAATCCTAGGGAGGGCAAGGGGATATTTAGATCAGCAGTTAACGCGGTAACCTTGGGGTTATTGAGTGGGTTGATCTTTGGATTGATTGGTGAACTTATTGCTGGGTTAGATGGTGGGCTGATAACTGGAGTGATTAGTACTTTGCTAATGAGTATGTTAAGTAATGCTAGGATTGCTTGCATTCAACATTTGGTCTTGCGTATAATTATATTCTGTAGTGGACACATTCCGTGGAACTACGCTCGTTTCTTAGACTACGCAACTGATCGTATTTTTTTGCAAAAGGTTGGCGGTGGCTACATGTTTGTCCATCCCTTGCTACTAGAGCATTTTGCTACCTTGGAACCATGGGAACTAGAAAAACGGTGAGTCGATTAATGTTGGGTGCATCTCCTAAAAACTGTTTGAGCCGGTGGTGCGTTACGGGGTGGGCTATTTCAAAGCTGGCGAAAAAGCGGAAAATCACAGCGATCCCACCCCTAACACACCCTACGCAAAATTTACAAAAGTGAGATACACCCATTAATGTTACTGTGGCTAGCTTCTTTCTAAACGAGTCCTTCTAGTAGAAAGATTCCGCAACAATCAGGAGTCAAAGTCTACAAGCTAGAGTTGCGATCGCTAAACACTAACTAAGCATTTTATGGTGTACCCAGTCGGGGCGGTGCCAAAAATGCCTGGAAGCCCCTCAAGGCAAGGCAGTATTTTTGTTAACTAGAATAGAAGAAACTCTTTTGTGCGGGAAGTAGAGATCGCGATGAAAGTAGCCACCACACCTGTTGAAACCAATCCCATTGTGTTGAGGATGCCCCCGGCATGGGCTATGGATGATGATCAATTTTTTGAGTTTTGTCAGATTAATCGAGATTTACGAATTGAGCGCACATTAGACGGAGAAATAATTGTTATGCCCCCCACAGGAGGTGAAACATCTCAAAAAAATTCCAACATTAATTTTCAGCTACAGTTGTGGAATCGCCAAACAAAGCTAGGCAAGGTATTTGATTCTTCTGGTGGCTTTAAGCTGCCCAATGGTGCAGAACGTTCCCCTGATGCTTCTTGGGTCAAAAAAGACAGGTGGGAAGCCCTAACGCCTCAACAAAGGAAAAAGTTTATTCCTCTGTGCCCAGATTTTGTGATTGAGTTGCGCTCTCCCAGTGATAGGGTGAAGAGTCTTAAGGAAAAGATGGAAGAGTACAGGTCAAATGGCGCTCTGTTGGGGTGGTTGATTGAGCCAAATAGTCGTCAAGTATATATTTACCGTCCTGGGGTAGAAGTGGAGCAGTTGGACAATCCAGCTACGGTGAAGGGGGATGAATCAGTGCTGCCTGGTTTTGTCATGGTCATGGAAGAAGTTTGGGAAGGCTGAACAACGCTTTAATCCAATTGGAATACGCGATCGCTGAAAGCGGGACGCGCGTCCATCGCTTACTAGCTAGGCGCAATCAATCCGGCGTTGCTGAATTAAGGAATGAATGCGGGATCATCTGGTTTTGGTCAAGCCCCCGTTGGTCCCCCAAATTTGGGGGACTTTGAAAGTCTTGTTCCCCCCAAAATTGGGGGGCTAGGGGGGCTTGACCATACCCATAATCAGCAACGCAATCAATCCAGGTAATCCCAAATGGCTCGATTCCTGGCAGATGAAAATTTTAATACCAAAAGATTAGTTGCTTAATCGATAATGGGTAATGGGTAACTGACCTAACTGTACCTGAGATGATTCCTTAGAGGATATCTGAAAAGTTTTTTTATACTGAATTTTGCCCCCCTAGCCCCCCAACTTTGGGCAGGGCTGTTTCAAAGAAAAATAAGTTAACGATTATTGGAGATAGGGGGATAGGGGGATAGGGGGATAGGGAAATAGCTCAAAATTTTCCGAAAAATCCCCAAATTTAGTCATTAAAATCTGACTAATTAGCCGGCTTCAATCAACTCAAATGACTAACAATTC
>NZ_JAAHFV010000450.1:0-4705 GCF_010672755.1 Moorena sp. SIO1F2 | reverse complement strand
GTTATCAGCTATTAGCTGAATACTTACATTGTTCATGACCTATAGCGTTTATCACAGCTATGAGGTACAAAGGATTTTTTGCCTGTTGCCTGTTGCCTGTTGCCTCTTGCCTGTTGCCTGTTGCCTGTTGCCTGTTGCCTGTTGCCTCTTGCCTCTTACCTGCTCCGAACGCGCCCCGCGTGGCCTACGGCCTCAGTCCCTGCTCCCTAAAACCCAGACATTTGTACCTCACAAGTCGTATAATTGGTAGATGTTGGTATAAATTTTATGGAGCAAGTCTTGTGGTGAAATCCCCTACTCCCGTAATAACTCAACTACCTATTCTGGAAAATGGCGATCGCTTAAGTAGAGTAGAATTTGAACGACGCTATCATCAAATGCCTGAAATTAGGAAGGCGGAGTTAATTGAGGGGGTAGTTTACGTGGCATCACCAGTTAGGGTCAATAAGCATGGTCAACCTCATGGTAGGATTATTACCTGGCTAGGGACATATGAAGCCGCAACCCCTGGCATTATGCTGTGTGACAATTCTACAGTGCGGCTAGATTTTGATAATGAACCCCAACCAGATGCTTTGTTGCGCATTGAACAAGACAAAGGTGAACAGTCGAGAATTAGTGAGGATGATTACATTGAAGGTGCGCCGGAGTTGATTGTGGAGGTTGCCGCTAGTAGTGCTTCCTATGACCTCTATGATAAGCTGCGAGCCTATCGTCGGAATGGAGTGAAAGAGTATTTAGTTTGGCTAACCCAGGAGCGGGAGTTTCGCTGGTATGTGTTGCGCGAAGGGGAATATGTGCAACAGCAGCCAGATGCAGGTATATTGAGTAGCCTGGTGTTTCCTGGATTGCGCTTAGGGGTGGAGGCTTTATTAGCTGGAAAGATGCAGCAGGTGTTGGCGGTATTGCAAGAAGGGATAGATTCCGAGATGCATCAAGAGTTTGTAGCGCGATTATAGCAATTCCACGACTTGTGAGGTACAAATATCTAGGTTTTAGGGAGCAGGGAGTAGGGAGTAGGGAGTAGGGAGCAGGGAGTAGGGAGTAGGGTAAGCTATGAGGTATAGCGCTACGCCCAAGGCAGCTATGCTGAAGGCAGCTATGCTGAAGGCAGCTATGCTGAAGGCAGCTATGCTGAAGTTGACTCTAACAAGGTTTTAGAGGTAAGAGGATATCTCCCAAGTTTTTTTATAGCGTTTCTCATAGCTATGAGGTACACAATATTTTTCACCTCTTGCTAGCATGCCTATTGCTAGCATGCCTCTTGCCTACTCCCTACTCCCTGCTCCCTACTCCCTTTGCTATTACATTGTTCATGACCTATAGCGTTTCTCACAGCTATGAGGTACACAGGATTTTTTGCCTCTTGCCTCTTGCCTGTTCCCTGCTCCCTACTCCCTGTTCCCTGTTCCCTACTCCCTACTCCCTACTCCCTGCTCCCTGCTCCCTAAACCCCAAAATGCTATGCTCAAACTATCAGGTTCAACAGAGGATCATGTACCACACTGACCCACCCCGTCCTCCCAGGGAAACTATGCCCACTATGTATGATCTACCTAGTGAAGACCCAGAGGAGCCTGGTTTGCCTGACGAATTTCATGACTTCCAACCCCAGCTATTGCGAGAAACTTGCCAACCTCCCAACTATCCTAGGGAGGAAATGTTCATTGGTACAGACCTGAATTTATATTACGATAGTCGTCATTCGTTATGGCACAAGCGACCGGATTGGTTTCTGGTATTGGGTGTGACTCGCGCTCAACAACAACAAGACCTGCGCTGGAGTTATGTGGTTTGGCAGGAAGGAATAGCCCCATTTTTGGTGGTGGAACTCCTATCACCAGGTACGGAAGCTGAAGATTTAGGACAAACCCTAAGGTCTGCGAACAAGCCACCTACTAAATGGCAAGCTTATGAGCAGTATATGCGGATTCCTTACTATGTGGTTTTTGACCGTTATGACAACCAGTTGCGGGTGTTTCAATTAATGCCCATACAGTATCAGGCGGTAGAACTTTCTGAACCGAAATTTTGGTTTCCAAGGCTGGAATTAGGGTTAGGAGTTTGGCAGGGGAAATATCAAGAAACAGAAGGGTTGTGGCTGCGTTGGTATGATGAAGCTGGTAATTGGATTCCAACTTCAGCAGAACGGGCTGAACAGGAACACCAACGGGCTGAACAGGAACACCAACGGGCTGAACGATTGGCAGAACGATTGCGTAGCCTTGGGGTCAATCCTGATGATTTGTAATTATAGGGAGTAGGGAGTAGGGAGTGGGGAGTAGGGAGTAGGGAGTAGGGAGTAGGGGGAAGAGTTTTAGCTATCAGCTATCAGCTATCAGCTATCAGCTTTTGAATAAAATGAAACAGGCAAGATGCCTGTTCTACACTTGAGGCAACAGGCAAGATGCCGGTTCTACACTTGAGGCAACAGGCAAGATGCCTGTTCTACACTGGGGACACAGGCAAGATGCCGGTTCTACACTTGAGGCAACAGGCAAGATGCCTGTTCTACACTGGGGACACAGGCAAGATGCCGGTTCTACACTTGAGGCAACAGGCAAGATGCCTGTTCTACACTCTTCTCCCCCCTGCTCCCGATTCCCAATTCCCGATTCCCGATTCCCGATTCCCGATTCCCGATTCCCAATTCCCGATTCCCGATTCCCGATTCCCGATTCCCGATTCCCGATTCCCGATTCTAAATTCGCGCATTCCCTGCTCCCTACTCCCTACTCCCTACTCCCTTTGCGATATGAATATACTGACTGACTTAGTTAAAGCACTGCTACGGTATCAAGGAAGAGATTGGCAGAGCTTTGATCCGATTACCCTTCGGAAAGCGGGGATGCCTGGAGTGGAGCCAGATGCTTGTTTCTACATCCAAAATTATCAAGCAATTTTAGGAAAGCGACGACTAGACCTGAGCCAAGATCCACCACCGGATCTCGCCCTAGAAATTGACCTGACTTCAATTACTGATATTAACGACTACATTCCCCTAGCTGTTCCAGAAGTTTGGATTTACAAAGCTGACACAATTCATATCTATCGATTTGAAAGCAGCCGCTATTTAGAGGTTCAAACCAGCCAAATTTTTCCAAATTTCCCGGTGAAAGAAACCATTCCCCAATACATTAATAGGGCATGGCAGTTTGGTTCTAGTGTGGCTCTGCGAGAATTTGTTGGACTTCTTGGAGAAGAAGGGAGTAGGGAGTCGGGAGTAGGGAATAGGGAATAGGGAGTAGGGAGTAGGGAGTAGGGAGTCGGGAGAAAAGTTTCAGGGTAAGCTATAGCGCTACGCGCAAGGCAAGAGGCAAGATACCTGTTCTACTCTTGGGGCACAGGCAAGATGCCTGTTCTACTCTTGGGGCACAGGCAAGATGCCTGTTCTACTTTTGGGGCACAGGCAAGATGCCTGTTCTACTCTTGGGACATTGGCAAGATGCCTGTTCTACTTTTGGGGCACAGGCAAGATGCCTGTTCTACTTTTGGGGCACAGGCAAGATGCCTGTTCTACTCTTGGGGCACAGGCATCTTGCCTGTTCTACTTTTGGGGCACAGGCAAGATGCCTGTTCTACTTTTGGGGCACAGGCAAGATGCCTGTTCTACTTTTGGGGCACAGGCAAGATGCCTATTCTACTCTTGGGGCACAGGCAAGATGCCTGTTCTACTCTTGGGGCACAGGCAAGATGCCTGTTCTACTTTTGGGGCACAGGCAAGATGCCTGTTCTACCATTGCCTTACCACATTTCCCATACTCTTATCCCTACTCACCATACTCCCTGTTTCCGATTCTAAATTCGCGCATTCTAAATTCCAAATTCTAAATTCCCTGCTCCCTGCTCCCTGCTCCCTGCTCCCTGCTCCCTATTCCCTGTTCCCTGTTCCCTGTTCCCTAAAATCCCAAAAGTTTATCACCGAATTTAGAACCCCTATAAAATGAGTCAATCAACACCTCAAACCAAACGATGTCAACGGAACCGGAAGCGTTCTAAACGAAGAACTATTTTATGTCCGATTCATGGTTCCTACCTTGATAGCGTTAGTCAGAAGTATCGGTTGTTTGCTGACCGGCCAGGACAACTTCAGGCGCGTGGTGTTAAACAAAAATATGCCTTGATGCTGATAGCCAGTAAAACCACGGTAGCTATCGAAGGAGAATGGCTAGAGGCTTTTTGGTGTAGTGAGTGCCAGGAAACCAAGTGGTATCACGTGTGCAAGAGTGGCGATCGCATTTATAAAATATCTTTGGCTCCTGCTGAGTTATGGCAGCAGGTAACAGGGGTGATAGATCCCAATGGCAACTCTTCAGTGGGAGAGTTTACCCGTCGCCAGTCTAAACGGATTGGTTTTCATGGGATTAAGGATTTTGGGGCGATTTAGTTTTTTAGATGAGTAGTTATGATAAATTACTAGCTAAATTATAGGCAAAATGCCAAGGGCAAGAGGCAAGAGTCGTCAACTAGTAGAGTTGATTAATAACAGAGGCAATCAGTTGAGTTTATTCTTTAATAGTTTCTCAAAAAAACTTTGTAATTTTGCCTCTTGCCCAGAAGTGTTTAACGTTTTAAATTGAAACACTTCTGAGACTATTTTTGCTGATCAAACGCTGATTAATTCCCATTTAAATGGGAATTAATTTTTGATGCATAATAACTACTGACTAGTGACTCCTAAATTTTAGAGATTTTAATTCAAGGT